>NZ_JBHYVE010000002.1:411060-512059 GCF_042750035.1 Streptomyces sp. NPDC059452 | reverse complement strand
CCCGGGGGCGACCGGTACATGTCCGTGGCCCGCTTGCCCCGGCGGCGGTAGGGCGGGACCCTGTAACCCCGCGGGCCGGTGCCCGGGGGGCCGCCCCCCGGGCCACCGGCCGTTTTCAGTCAGGCAACCGGACGGGTCACCGCTCGGACCGGTCCCGGGTCAGCGCAGCTCCGGGTCCGTCTCGATGACGCTGTACGGGTACGGGAGCACCTGCCCGCTCGCCTCGGTGAGCAGCTCCGCGTCGGCCGGGTCGAGGTCCAGGTCCGCCGCGCCCAGGTTGGTCTCCAGCTGCTCCAGGGTGCGGGCGCCCACGATCGGGGCCGTCACGCCCGGCCTGCCGAGCAGCCAGGCGAGGGCGAGGACGGGCACCGCGAGACCGGTGCGCCCGGCCACCTCGTGCAGGGCGTCCAGCACCCGCCAGGTCCGCTCGTCGCCCTCGTACGCGCTCCACGACTCGCCCCACCCGAGCCGCTCGGCGGTCTCCACCCGGGTGCCGGAGGGCGGTGCCGTCGTACCGCGCCGGATCGCGCCGCTCAGCCAGCCGCCGCGCAGCGGGCTCCACGGGATCACGCCGAGGCCCTCGTTGCGGCTGACCTCGATCAGCTCCCACTCGGCGGAGCGGTCCAGCAGGTTGTAGAGCGGCTGGAGGGCGGTGAACGGCTCCCAGCCGTGCGCCCGGCTGAGGTCGATCGCCTTCTGGAGCTGCCAGCCGGAGAAGTTGCTGGCCCCGATGTAGCGGACCTTGCCCGAGGTGACCAGGGCGTCCAGTGTGGCGAGGGTCTCCTCCAGCGGGGTGCCCGGGTCCCAGGCGTGCACCTGGTAGAGGTCGATGTGGTCGGTGCCCAGGCGGCGCAGGCTCGCCTCCACCCCGGCGATCAGGTGGTTGCGGCCCAGCCCCCGGTCGTTGGGGCCCTCCCCGGTGCCGTACCGCACCTTGGTGGCGACGACCACGTCGTCGCGGCGCTGCCCCTTCAGCCAGCGGCCGAGGATCTCCTCGGAGGCACCGGCGGAGTAGATGTCGGCGGTGTCGACGAAGGTGCCGCCCGCCTCCGTGAAGCGGTCCAGCAGGGCGTGGCTGGTCCGCTCGTCGGCCTCGCGGCCGAAGGTCATGGCGCCCAGGCAGAGTTCGCTGACCCTGAGGCCGGTCTTTCCGAGGTAGCGGTAGCGCATGGTCGGGTTCCTTAGCTGTGGTGTCGGAGGTGAGGTCGGAGACGGGTGTCGGCGGGCGTCCGGGAAGCGTGGTCCGGGCCGGTGAGCGACACGGTCACCTCCTGGACGCTGTGGTCGGAGAGTCCGCGCGGGTCGCGGAAGCGGTAGCTGTGCACCCGGGCGCCGGGGGTGGTGAGCACCCAGTCCAGGCGCCACCAGCGCATCCCGGGGCGGGGCTGCCAGGAGGTGGGGCAGAGGCGTCCGGTCAGAGGTACGGCGTCGGCGCCCAGCCGGGCGATGTGCCGGGCGTCCCCGATCGCCGCCGTGGTGTTGAAGTCCCCGGCGATCAGGGCGGGGTGGGGGCAGCCCGCGACATCGCGGGCGAGTCCGGCGTACTCCCGGGCCCGGTCCCCGGCCCGGGTGCGCACCGCGCGGTAGAACGCGGGGCGCAGCGGGCTGATGAGCCGCAGCTGCACCGGGATATGGACGTTGAACGTGGTCAGCACTCCCCGGCCGCCGGGCATCTCCAGGTCCACCCGCAGGGTCCGGCGGGCGGCGGTCTCCACCGTGGCGGCCACCGGCAGCCGGGAGAGGGTGATCAGCCCCCGGGCGATGACGGCCTCGTGGCCGGGGAAGGTGGCGCGCAGCCGCCGTTCGTCGTCGATCAGGCGGTAGGTGCCGTCGAACACGTCGTGGTGGTACTCCTGGAGGAGGTAGACGTCGGCGTCCAGCTCGCGCAGGAAGGCGTAGAACGGGCCGGGGTCGGTGGACTGGCACCAGTGCTGGGTGTTCCAGGACACGAGGCGTACGGTGCCTTCTTCCGGTGGCCGGGCCGGTCGGCGTACGAGTGCCCGAGCCGGCCTGCGTACGAGTGCTCCGGGCACCAGGCCGCACTGCCGGGCCCCGATGAGCAGCGCTGCGCCCGCCACCGCCCCGGCGGCCACCTCCCCCGTCACCCAGGCGAGCACCAGCAGGGCGGCGGGGACGGCGGCGAACAGGGGCGGCGGGAGCAGCGAGGGCAGCAGCCACAGCCACCAGCGGCCGTTGAGGGCCAGGTGGGCGCCGAGGAAGACCGCCCAGGCCACCGCCGCCCACAGCACCGGCCCCCCGGTCACGCGGCCGCCCCGCGTACGGCTCCGGCCTCCTGGAAGAGGGCGTCGTACGCGTCGAGGCAGGCGTCCGTCCCGTACCGGGCCCTCGTCGCGCGCGCCCCCTCCGCGCGCCGCTCCGGCGGGAACGCGGCCACCTCCGTCAGCGCGGCGGCCAGGGCGTGGGCGTCGCCGGGCGGGAAGAGGCGCCCGAAGCCGGTCTCGGAGACGGGGACCCGCATCCCGGGGGCGTCACTGGCCACGGAGGGGACGCCGAGCATCATGGCCTCGGCCTGGGAGATGCCGAAGGACTCCTCGGCGACGGACGGCAGGGCGAAGGCGTCCAGCGAGGCGTAGAACTCCGGGACCCGGGCGTCGTCCAGGAAGCCGGTGAACCGGATCCGGGTGTCACCGCCCGCCCGGGTGCGCAGCGCCCCGACGACA
The DNA here is from genome assembly GCF_042750035.1 of Streptomyces sp. NPDC059452. NCBI lineage: Bacteria > Bacillati > Actinomycetota > Actinomycetes > Kitasatosporales > Streptomycetaceae > Streptomyces > Streptomyces sp. NPDC059452. The sequence continues at coordinate 509,378 of NZ_JBHYVE010000002.1, read as the reverse complement.
CTGCCGCCCGCCACCTTGGAGTAGTCCCCCGCGATCAGCAGCCGGGCCTCGGGGTCGGGGAGCGTGCGGAAGGCGTCCACCAGGTGGTGCAGGCCCTTCTCGTGGGCGATCCGGCCGAGGAAGCCGAAGTGGGGACCGGCCGTCTCCCGGAACGTGGCGGGGGCGGGTTCGCGCTGGCGGCAGGGCGGGGCGATGGCCAGCAGGGTGCGCTCGCGCATGAGGGGCCAGTGGCGCGAGTGCTCCGCGTGGTCCACGTTGTTGACGACGACGGCGGCCGAGCGGCGCAGGGCCGCGCCCACCGAGGCGTCGACCACCTTCACCTGGAGCGGGGCCAGCCGCCCCGGCGGCAGCCAGACGTCGTCGTGGTGGGTGCTCACCACGGGGGTGTCCCCGGCGAGCCGGGCGACGGCCCCGGCCTCCAGCATCGGCAGGTGGACGTTGACCACCCGGGAGGCGCGGGCGACGCGCCCGGCGAGCGGGGCGAATCCGGGGCTGAGCACCCCGCGTCCGATCCGGGCCGCCACCGGGGCGCGGAACACCTCCACACCGTTGACGGTCTCCCGCGCGGGGTGGGCCGGATCGTGGCGGGAGGCGACGACGGCGACCCGGCGGCCCCGGGCGGCCAGCCCCTCGGCGACCGTGCGGGCCACCTCGGTGAGGCCGCTGGTGTAGGGGAGGTAGTAGGTGAGGACGATCGCCACGTCGAAGCGGGGCGGGGGCGCGGCGCGCCTGGTCGCGGCCGGGCCCTCTCGGTGGGCAGGGCGCCTGGTCATGGCCGGTCCTTCTCGGTGGGCGGGGCGGAGTTCCCGGGGGCGGGCAGGGAGAGGCGGAGGTCGATCAGCTTGTGGGTGGAGTGTTCGGCGGGCGGGTCCTCGATGTGCTGCCGGTGCAGTCGGACGGAGGGCGAGACGAACGCCCAGTCGAGCCGCCAGAGGGCGGGGCCCCGGACCGGGAAGGTGGCCGGGTGGACCGGGCCCACGAGCCCGGCGGCGTCCCGGAGCCCGTCGAACCAGCGCAGGTCCCCGGTGCCGGGCAGCACGTTGAGGTCCCCGGCGAGGACCACGGGGTGCTCGTTGGCGTCCAAGTCCTCGCGCAGGGCCCGGAAGTGGATCTCCCGCCGGTCGGAGAGCTGCTTCACCGCACGGTGGTAGGCGGGGGTGAGGGGGTTGCGGTCGACGTTCAGCAGGTCGGGCAGGTGGGTGTTGTAGAGGGAGAGGGTCCGGCCGTCGACGTCGATGTCGGTGCGCAGGACGCGGATGTTCCAGTAGTCGGCCCAGGAGGTGTCCGGCGGGGCGAGCCCTTCCGGCCGCAACGCCCGTACGGAGGTGATGGGGTAGCGCGACAGGGTGAGGAACTCCCCCTCGGTGGCGAGGTGGTAGCCGGGGAACTCGGCGCGGAGCCGGGACAGGTCGTCGATGGGCGCGGGTTCGTCGCCCCGGCGGTTCTGGTACTCCTGAAGGAGGTAGACGTCGGCGGAATGGCTCTTCAGGTAAGCGTAGAAGTCATCGGTGTCGCTGTCCTCGTCCCAGAAGAAAGTGTTCCAGTTGACCACCTTCAGGGCGTCGGCGGGAACGGCCGGCTGCCCGCGCAGCAGCGCCCCGGGGTGGAGCCCGGTCTGCCAGGAGCCGAGGAGCAGCGAGACCAGGACGACGCCCACGGCGAGCCGTCTCCCCCGCCGGATCAGGGCGGCCGGGACCAACAGGGCGAGCGGGACCAGCAGATGGGCGACGGGCGGGGCGAGGCCGATGCCGTTCCACCCCCACCACCGCCCGCTGAGGAGTGCGCGGGCGGCGACGAACAGCGCCCAGAGGAAGGCGACGCCGAGCAGGAGGCGGCCGGGCCACACCCGGGGGGCGCCGCGCGTACCCGTAGGGGCGTCGGAGTCGCGTACGTGGGTCACGTCGTGGCCCGTACGGCGGTGAGGTGCTCCCCCGGCTCGTACAGCCTGCGGAAGCGCCGGGAGGCCAGCCACTGGAGGACGCCGACGCCCGCGCCCGCCGCGATGACCGCGTTGACCACCGAGTGCGTGAAGGCGAAGTAGGCGGTGAAGAGGGGCCCCCGGCGGCGCAGGACGAAGCGGTAGAGGGCGGTGTCGGCCAGCAGGGCGAGGGCCAGCAGGACGGCCGGGAGCAGCAGCCAGGGCGCGGCGATCAGGCCCAGCGGCAGGGTCAGCAGGGCGAGCAGGGCCGCCACACTGGCCCCGGCGCGGGGGCCGGTGGCGATACCGCCGGGGAGGTCGCCCCGGCGCACGTACAGCGGGATGTGCAGCCGGGTGCGGTGGAAGACCTTGCGGAGCACGACCCGCCAGGTGTCGTCGTGGTCGTGGCGGCCGCGCACGGTGGTGGAGCTGTGGACCTCGTAGCTCCGGCAGATCCTGGCCGCGTAGTCGCCGTCCTCGGTGTGGCGCAGCCGGGGGTTGAAGGGCCCGATCTCGGCGAAGACATGGGCGGGCATGGCGCAGATCGCGGTGTGCAGGGTGCCGATGCGGCCCTCCGTCTCGGCGAGCCAGTAGTACTGGTGGAGGCAGCGGTACTCCTCGATCAGGCTGTCCCTGATGAGGGGTTCGGCGTCGTACGTGCCGCAGACGGCGCCGATCCTCGGGTCGGAGGTGAGCAGGGCGACCGCGTTGGTGATGGCGTCCGGTTCCATCGCCACGTCGGAGTCGACGAAGACGACGATCTCGCCCCGGGCGTGGGCGGCCCCGGTGTTGCGGGTGGTGGCGACCCCGCTGTTGACCCCGGTGGAGATGACCCGCACCCCGCACGCCTCGGCGACGGCGACCGAGTCGTCGGTGGAGCAGTCGTCGATCAGCAGCACTTCCATGGGGGCGTAGGTCTGGGCGAGGGCGGCACGCAGGCAGAGCTCCAGGGCGCGGCCGTAGTTGTAGTTGGGGATGACGACGGAGACGAACGGTGTCTTCTTCTGGTTCGACGTCTTCTTCTGGTTCAACGGTGACTTCTTCTGGTTCATGGGGCCGCACCTTCGGGCGGTCGGAGGGTCGAGGCGGTGACGGTCGGTTCGGTCACAGTCGGGAAAGTGCGCCGGTCACAGTCGGGAAAGGAGCAGGGCTACGGAGACCAGCACGGCCCACAGCGTCGCGTTGACGAGCGTCGCGCGGTCCCGGAAGAGGACATGGACCGGATTGGCGCCGCCCTCCTCCACCAGGAGGAGTTGCAGATAGCGGGCCAGCCCGAAGACGGCACAGGGGGCGGAGAGCAGGGTGACGAAGGAGGCTCCGGCGGCGAGGGCGGCGTCGTCGCGGAGGTAGAGCACATAGGAGACGGCCGTCAGGACGGCGACCAGGACGACGAGGTGGTCCAGGAAGGCGAGCGTGTAGCCGCGCAGGGCGGGGCGGTGGGCGCGGCCCGCCGCCGTCATCTCGTGCCGCCGTTTGCCGAGGGCCAGCATCAGGCAGAGCGCGAAGACGCAGAGCGCGAGCCATTCGGAGACCCGGCCGCCCACCAGGAGGGCGCCCTGGACGAGCCGCAGGACGAAGCCGGTCGCCACGATGAACGCGTCCACCAGCGGTACGTGTTTGAGGCCCTGGCTGTACGCGATCGAGAGGGCCAGGTAGAGCGCGGTGGGCCACCACTGCCAGGCGGGCCCTGCCACCGCCCAGCAGGTGAGCGAGGCGGCGAGGAGGCCGGTCAGGACGGTGGCCGCGGTGGTGGAGACCCGGCCGGAGGCGATCGGGCGGTTCCGTTTGACCGGGTGCAGCCGGTCCCGCTCCCGGTCGGCGAGGTCGTTGACGACGTAGACGAGCGCGGAGGCCAGGGTGAAGCCGAGCACGGCCCACCCGATCCGCCCGAGCGCGGCGGGGTGCCAGGGCCGGACGTCCAGCAGGGCGAGCGGCACGACGACGAGGTTCTTCACCCACTGGCCGGGGCGCACGAGGGCGAGGAGGTCACGGAGGAGGCCGCGGTGGGCGGCGGGCTGCGAGGTGGTGGGGGCGGGCAGGACCGTGAGGTCCGGGGGTTCGGGCGGGGCGGTCACCACGCGCACCGGCGCGGGTGAGGACCGGGTGATGTCCACGGCAGGGCTCCCGCGTCTTTAGAAGAAGACCTTGGCGAGGCCCAGCGCACCCTGGCGCCACGGGTCCCGGCTGGTCCGGCCGGCCCCGGGAGCGGGTGCGCTGCCCTGCCGTTGGGTGCGCCACCAGGCGTACGTGCCGAGGATGGCGTCCTGGTTCGAGAGCGCGGGACGGAAGCCGAGCCGTTCGGTGGCGCGGCTGATGTCCACGTACGAGTCGTCGAGGAGCTTGAAGAGCAGCCGCCCGTAGACCGGGGAGAGCCTGGTGCGCTCCAGGAGGCGCAGGACGGCGAGCGCGGGCCCGGCGGGCAGCGGAACGACCCGCTTGCCGTGTCCGGCGGCGTCCAGGACGGCCTGGAAGTCCTCGCGCAGGGTGCCGAACTCGGCGGCACCCAGGTTGTACACGTCGTTGGCAACCTCGGGCTCCGCGTGCAGGGCGAGCACCACCGCGTCCACCAGGTCGGCCATGCCGAACATCTGGATGCGGACATCCCCCCGGCCCAGGACGGGGAAGTTGCGCCGCTCCTCGGCCCATTCGAAGAGCATCGCGAACAGGCCCATCCGGCCCGGCCCGAGGAAGGTCTTGGGCCGCAGCACCGGCAGGCACATCCCGCGCGCCCGGAACTCCTCGCAGACCTCCTCCGCCTCGGCCTTGGCCCTGCTGTACGGGTCGACGGGCTCGCGCGGGTGCTCCTCCGGGGTGGGGACACGCTTGGGGAGCCCGTAGACGGCGGTGGAGGAGATGTGCACGACGCGGGCGACCCGGGCCCGGTGGGCGGCGGCCAGGACCGTACGGGTGCCGTCGACGGTGATCGAGCGGATCTGGTCCACGGGGTAGCTGGGCAGGGCGGCGGCGCAGTGCACCAGCGCGTCGGCCCCGGCGAAGGCGCGGCCGAGCAGCACGCCGTCCCGGATGTCGGCGACCACGTGCCGGGCGCCCGGGGGCGGTTGGGGGTCCTCGCGCAGGTCGATGCCGATGACGTCGTGCCCGTCGGCGGCGAGCCGGGCCACCAGGTGCGAGCCGAGCATGCCGGCCGCCCCGGTCACGGCGATGGTCAGGCGGCCCATCTGGACACCGCCTTCTCCTTCAGGAACGCGGCGAGGAGCCGGTTCATGCCCCGGGCCAGCGTCCTGTCGAAGGCGTCGAGGAAGATCTCCACCTCTTCGGGCCCGGCGACCAGAGAAGGCGCCGCGACCAGAGGGCTGCGCCCGTTGAGCGTGTAGTACATGTACACGTCGTGCTCCTGGTACATCGCGTTGACGACCGCGCAGGTGATGACCTTCGTCCGGAGAAGAGGGTCACGCGCGAGCCCTCCGGGGGCGAGCTTGGCGGCGAGGTCGAGCATCTTCGGTCCGCCGTCGAGGAAGATCCCGTACAGCGCTCCGGCGCCCCGGACGTCCGCGATGATGTCGGGGTACTGCTTGCGCAGCCGCTCCAGCCCCGGGGCGAGGACGCGTTCGATGGCGCGGGCGCGGGCCGGGTAGTCGTCCTCCACCGCGATGTTGACGGCCTCCAGCGCGGTGGCGGTCTCCTCGCCGAAGCCGTAGTAGGTGGTGCTGGTGGACTGGAGCATCGCGTCGCCGAGGCTGTCGTACGCCTTGCGGAAGACGGGTTCGCGGGCGACGAAGGCGGAGATGGAGGACTTGCCGCCGCCGAAGGACTTCGAGGTGGTCACGACGTCCGGGACGAGCCCCGGGTGGCGCATGAAGTGGAAGAGGCTGCCGGTCTTGCCCCAGCCGGTGTAGATCTCGTCGAAGATCAGCACGATGTCCTCGGCGGTGCACAGCTCCCGCAGGCCGCGCAGGAACTCCTCCGAGCACTCCGTCATGGTCGAGGCGGAGAAGGGTTCGATGAGGATCGCGTACACATCGCAGCGTCCCTTGGCGTTCCGGGCCGCCGCGACGCTCTCGCGTACGGAGTCGAGGTCGCCGTAGCGGAAGGCGGAGACACCGGGGATACCGGGGAAGGCGAAGGTGCTCTGGGCGCTGCCGGTGAGGCTGCCGGAGCCCAGCAGTTTGCCGTGGAAGCTGATGTCGGCGTGCAGGATCTGCTGCCGCTTGCCGCCGTGGTACTTGTACGCGAGTTTCACCGCGCCCTCGACCGCCTCCGCCCCCGAGTTGGGGAAGAACGACATGTCCAGGTCGGCGGGGAGGAGTTGGGCGAGGTTGTGGCCGAGGGCCGCGATGTAGGGCGAGAAGTAGGTCTTGTGCACCTCCATCCGGCGCTGCTCCTGGAAGCGGCGGCGGGCGGCGAGGATGCGGGGGTGGTTGTGGCCGTGGTTGAGGACGCCGACGCCCCCGGTGAAGTCGAGGATGCGGCGGCCGTCGCGGGTGTGGATCCAGGAGCCCTCGGCGTGGCTGACGAGCTCCCGGCCGAAGCCGAAGGAGGTCATCAGGGAGACCTGGCTCTTGTTGACGTGCGACCGGTAGAGGTCGTGCACGCGGCGCAGCGGCATCTCCTCGCAGTCGTCCACGGTGATCAGCGGTGGCAGGCCGGTGTTCGAGGGCCTGGTGTCGGAGGGCGGGGGTGTTACGTCGGTGGTCATGCGGCTCCTTCCTGGAGCGCGGGTCGGGGTGTGGGCAGGGGGCCTGCGGCGCGGGCCCAGAGCAGCGCCCCGCCGGTGGCGGCGACTTCGCTGAGCACGCAGACCAGCCGGCTGGCGATGACGGCGGCCGCGGCGGCGGAGAGCGGCATGACGGCGGAGAGGGGGGCGAGCAGGACGAGTTCGCGGGCGCCCCAGCCGTCGGGCAGGACGAAGGCGAGGCTTCCGGCGACGGTGGCGAGGGCGAAGCCGCCGACGCAGACGGGCAGGGAGAGCAGCGGCGGGGCCCCGAGGAGGACGGCGATGGCCCACAGGTGGAGCCCGGAGACCGCCCAGGAGGCGCAGGCCCAGCCGATGGAGAGCCGCAGGGCCCGGGGCGAGGAGGCGGCGGCCCGGTCGGGGCGGCGGGCCAGCCGCATGGTCCACGCGACCAGCCGGCCCACCCAGCCGGGCCGGACGACGGCCGCGGCGGCGAGCAGGACGAGGGGGGCGAAGACCCAGGCATGGGCGCCGAACACCGCCGGGGCGACCAGGAGTCCAGCGGCGGCGCCGGTGGTCATCCCGATGACGAGGCCCAGCCCGAAGGCCGCGATCATCCGCTCGGGGGCGATGCCGAGGGCCTTGCCGAGCTGGATGTGGGCGAGGACGCCCCAGATGCGGCCGGGGACGAACTTGCTGATGACGCCGATGAAGAAGATCCGCGCGATGTCGGAGGTACGGGCCTTCGGCCCACGGACACCGCCCTCGCCCGCGCCGCCGTCCCCTGCTCCGCCGTCCACGACGAGGACCCGCCAGGAGAGCATCGACAGGACGAGTCCGGCCGCGTTGGCGAGGAGGGCGGCCACCAGCAGCAGCACGCCCCCGGGCCGTCCGGCCGCCTGCGCCACCTCCGTACCGGCACCGCGCAGCGCACCGCCCACGGCGAAGCAGGTGGCCGCGATCAGGACGAGGGCGGCGACGAGGCGGAAGACCCGGGCGCGCCGGGACGGCCGTACGGGGGCGGCTTCGGACACACCATCACCCGAAGCGGCTTCGGACACACCGTCGCCCGGAACGGCTTCGGAGGCACCGCCGCCCGGAACGGCCGCACCAGCACCAGCGCCCCCGTCCCGCGTCACCGTGCTCACCGCGCGACCACGGCCGACGGCCGGTCCCGGCGCCGCCGGACGGAGGGGCCGAAGCCCGGGTCCACCAGCCAGCGGACGCCCCCGTGGACCGCGCCGAGGACCAGGGCCAGGTGGACCGCGAAGTGCAGGGCGGTGAAGCGGAGGAGGAAGGGCCACCCCTCGCGGCGGGCCACGAAGCGGGAGAGCTCCACGTCCGCCAGGGCGAAGGCCAGCGCGCAGGCCAGGGGCACCGCGAGCAGCCAGGGCGTCAGCAGCGCGAGCGGGAGCGTGGCGGGGACCAGGGCGGCGGCCAGGACCCCGCGCGTGCGGTTGGCCCGGAGCCCGCCGCCCCGGCGGCGCTCGACGGCGGCGACCGGGACGAGGAGCTGGGAGCGGCGGTACTGCTCGGCGAGCATCGGCAGCAGCCGGTCCACGTCGTCGTGGCGGCCGGTCACCCGCTCGCTGAGGCGGATGCGGTGGGTGGCGGCGAGGCGGTCGCTGTACTCGACGTCCTCGGAGTCCCGCAGGTTCTCGTCGAAGGGCCCGGTGGCCTCGAAGACGCGGCGTTCGATCGCGGCCAGGGCGAAGAAGGCGGTGCCGACGATCCCGGCGCTGCGGCGGCGCCAGAAGTGGGCGTGCAGGCAGTGGTAGACCTCCACCGGCCCGTCGTCGTAGAGCGGTTCGGGGTCGAGCACGCCGTGGACGCAGCCGGTCTCCGGGTCGGCGCCCAGCAGGGCGACCGCGTTCTCGATCGCGTCCGGGGCCAGCGCGATGTCGGAGTCCAGGAAGAACAGGATCTCGCCGCGCGATGCGGCGACGCCCAGGTTGCGGGCGGCGGAGACGCCTCCGTTGTCGGGGCGGGCCACCAGGACGCAGGGGAACTCCCGGGCGATGTCGCGGGAGGAGTCGGTGCTGGCATCGTCCACGACCACCACGTCCAGCGGGCGCAGGGTCTGGGCGAAGACGGATTCCAGACAGGCCCGCAGGGTCTTCTCGTAGTTGTGGTTCGGGATGATCACGGACACGGTGGGGTGCTCCCGTGACATGGCGGGTCGGGTCCTTTCCGTTCGGGCAGTCGGTGCAGGTCCGGGCGGCGCAGGACCGCGAGGTGCCAGCCCCGGGCGCCGGGGTCGGCGGCCAGGGAGGCGAGGAGGAAGTCCAGGGCGGCCAGTTCGGCGTGGAGGGGGTCGGAGTCCTCCATGTAGAGCGCGGCGCGGACGGTCTCGCCGAGGTACGAGGTGGCGTACAGGTGGGCCGGGTGCGGACCGTCCGGGCCGGGGCGGCGCGCCCTCGCTCCGGTGCCCGAGGCCCGGAGCCGCCGGGCCAGTTCACGGGCGGTCCAGGCGGCGGGCTCCGGGGGCTCGGTCCGCACCAGCAGCGCGGTCACCAGGTACACGGAGGAGGTTCTCTTCTCCCGGGGTCACCCCCAGGAGAAGCCGCTCCGGGTGGCGGGGGCGAGAACGGCCAGGAGCGCCGGGGCGAGGGCGCAGGCCAGGGCGAGGCGGAGGGAGAGCGTACGGAGGGCCTGCATGCGGGACTCCTTCTCATCAACAGCGTGTGAATGTCTGGGCACGGCCCGAGCATGGCGTCACGGCTGTCCGGGGGTCACGCCCTGCCGGGTGGCCGGGAGTTACGGGCAGCAGGCTGCCAGCGCCCGCCGCCCCGTACGCACCCCCGCCACCTGCGGGGAAGCCCTGCTGGCAGCCGGTGGCCAGGCACCTAGCGGCCACGGTGCGGGCGCGAGGTGTCCACACTCCGGGCAGCGGCCGGATGGGGACCGGGCGAGGCGGACGGGTGCCGGGCGGGCGATGTCCCGTATCCACCCCATGGACTTGGTCTATACCTATCCGGCCCCCTCGCTCTACACTCGCGCCGGTGCCGATGAGGGTGTCCCGGCCCTGCATCGACGTTCAGGCGCGGCGTGACATCGGTGGGGGAGCCAGAGATGTTTCAGGTACTGGGGTTGGATGCGCGGACGGAGCTCGTCTACCGGCTCGTCCTGGAGGAACCCGAGCTGCGGCTCGACCAGATCGTCGCGCGGCTGGGCCGGAGCGAGCAGGACGTGCGCGACGCCCTCGACCGGCTCGCCGAGCTCTGCCTGCTGGACAACCACGACGACCGCTCCACCGCCGGTGACCCCCCGGTCTTCCGCGCCCTGGACCCGGCCGCCAGCCTGCCGTTCCTGCTCTCCCGGCGGGAGGCGGAGCTGGCCCGGCAGCAGCGGGGCCTGGAGGTCGCCCGGGACGCGGTCTCCGCCCTCACCGCCCACCGGGGCGGCCGGGCGCAGCGCGGGTTCGACGTCATCAAGCGGCTGGAGGGGCTGGACGCCGTACGGGAGCGGCTGACCGAGCTCGCCGAACTGGCCAGGTCCGAATGCCTCTCCCTGCTGCCCGGCGGCGCCCAGGCCCCCGACACCCTGGCAGCCAGCAAGCCGCTCGACCAGCAGGCCCTGGAGCGGGGCGTGCGCATCCGCTCCATCTACCAGGACAGCTTCCGCAACGACCCGGACACCCTGCGGTACGTGAACTGGATCGGCGGACTCGGCGCCGAGAGCCGTACGTTACCCACGCTGCCGCTGATCATGGTCGTGGTCGACAGCGAGGTGGCCCTCGTCCCGCTCGACCCCGACGACGGCCGGGCCGGCGCGCTGGAGCTGCGCAGCAAGGGTGCGGTGCTGGTCGCCCGCCTGCTGTTCGAGAGACTCTGGGCCGCCGCCACCCCGCTCGGCGCCGAACCGCCGAGGGACAGCGACGGCCTGACTCCGCAGGAGGGCGAGCTGCTCTCCCTGCTGGCCCAGGGGCACACGGACGCCACCGCAGCCCGCCGCCTGGGGGTCTCGCTGCGGACCGTCCGCCGGATGAACGCGGAGCTGACCGCCCGTATGGACGCCCGCAGCCGCTTCCAGGCCGGAGCGGAGGCGGCCCGCCGGGGCTGGATCTGACTGCCCCGGCGAGCCGGTCCCCTCGGCGACGACCCGATCCTTCTGGAGGTCGCGTGAATCTCCTTTGGGGCCCGCGTGAACTTCCTTTGAGTACGCGTGAACCGATTCCTCCCCTCGCCCGTGTCCCAACTGCGGAACAACGGAAATACGGGGCTGCGGGGCATCGGTGATGCCGGACCGGAATGCGGACAGGGGTTCCGGAGAGCGGCCACGAGCACCTAGATTTCGCGCACGTTGCGACAGTGATCACGCGAGGGGACGGATCGTCATGCCGGAATCGCCCACACCAGCACCACCGGTTCCACAAGCACCGGGACGGCGGTCGCTGTCCCCGAAGTCGATAGCCGTCTGGAGCCTGGTCGCCCTGGCGGGCGCCGCCGGCTGGGCCACCCTGGCGCTCTCGCGGGGCGAGGAGGTCTCGGCCGCCTGGATGCTGCTGGCGGCGCTGGGCTCGTACGCCATCGCGTACCGCTTCTACTCCCGGTTCATCGCCAACCGGGTCCTGAAGGCGGACAAGAACCGCGCGACCCCGGCCGAGCGGCTGGACAACGGTGTCGACTTCCACCCCACCGACCGCCGGGTGCTCTTCGGCCACCACTTCGCCGCCATCGCGGGGGCGGGCCCGCTGGTCGGGCCGGTGCTCGCCGCGCAGATGGGCTATCTGCCCGGCACGATCTGGCTGGTCGTCGGCGTCATCTTCGCCGGTGCCGTCCAGGACATGGTGACGCTGTTCTTCTCCACCCGCCGCAACGGCCGTTCGCTCGGCCAGATGGCGCGTGACGAGATAGGGCCGGTCGGCGGGATCGCCGCCCTGATCGCGGTCTTCGTCATCATGATCATCCTGCTCGCGGTCCTCGCGCTGGTCATCGTGAACGCGCTCGCCCACTCTCCGTGGGGCGTCTTCTCCATCGGCATGACGATCCCGATCGCCCTCTTCATGGGCGTCTATCTGCGCATCCTGCGGCCCGGCAAGGTCAGCGAGGTCTCCTTCATCGGCGTCGCGCTGCTGCTGCTCGCGATCGTCGCGGGCGGCTGGGTCGCCGAGTCGTCGTGGGCGGAGTTCTTCACGCTGGAGCCGGGCACGCTGGTCATCTGGATGATCGTGTACGGGTTCCTCGCCTCCGTGCTCCCCGTCTGGCTGCTGCTGGCCCCGCGCGACTACCTCTCCACCTTCATGAAGATCGGCACGATCGGGCTGCTGGCCCTGGGCGTGGTCGTCGCGCTGCCGACCCTGAAGATGCCCGCGGTCACCGACTTCGCCACCAGCGGCTCGGGCCCGGTCTTCGCCGGTTCCATGTTCCCGTTCGTCTTCATCACCATCGCCTGCGGCGCGCTCTCCGGCTTCCACTCCCTGGTCTCCTCGGGCACCACCCCGAAGATGGTCCAGAAGGAGACACAGATCCGGGTGATCGGCTACGGCGCGATGCTGGTCGAGTCGTTCGTGGCGATCATGGCGATGATCGCGGCCTGCATCATCGACCCCGGTCTCTACTTCGCCATCAACGCGCCCGTCGGGGTGATCGGCGACAGCGTCCAGTCCGCCTCCGAGGCCGTGGCCAACTTCGGCTTCACCATCACCCCGGACGCCCTGGCCCAGGCCGCCAAGGACGTCGAGGAGGCGAGTCTGCTCTCCCGGACCGGTGGCGCGCCCACGTTCGCGCTCGGCATGGCGGAGATCTTCTCCGCGGTGATCGGCGGGACCGCGATGAAGGCGTTCTGGTACCACTTCGCCATCATGTTCGAGGCGCTCTTCATCCTCACCACCGTGGACGCCGGCACCCGGGTCGGCCGCTTCATGCTCCAGGACATGCTGGGCAACGCCTACAAGCCGTTCCGCGAGGTCAGCTGGAAGCCGGGCGTCTGGTTCGCCAGCGCCGTCGTGGTCGGCGGCTGGGGCTACTTCCTCTGGGTCGGCGTGCACGACCCGCTGGGCGGCATCAACCAGCTCTTCCCGCTCTTCGGCATCGCCAACCAGCTGCTGGCCGCCGTCGCGCTGGCCGTCTGCACCACGCTGCTGGTCAAGTCGGGCCGGCTCAAGTGGGCCTGGGTCACCGCGGTCCCGCTCGCCTGGGACGTGGCGGTCACCCTCACCGCGAGCTGGCAGAAGATCTTCTCCTCGGACGTGAAGGTCGGCTTCTTCGCCCAGCGCGACAAGTACCAGGCGGGCATCGACGCGGGCGAGGTGCTGGCACCGGCCAAGAACATGGAGGAGATGCGGACGGTCGTCACCAACTCCACCGTCGACGGTGTGCTCTGCGCGCTCTTCGCGATCCTCATCATCGTGGTGCTCGTGGACGCCGGCCGGGTCTGCTACAGGGCCATCCGCGACCCGGAGAGCATCAAGCTCCACGAGACGCCGTACGTGGAGTCCAAGCTCGTCGCCCCGGCCTCGCTCATCGCCACCAAGGAGGAGAAGGCCGAACTGCTCGCGGCGGGCGTCGGCCCCGAGGGCGGCATCCGCAAGGAGGCAGCGGCGGGCACGGGGAGCCGCTCATGACGATCGCGGATGTACGGCGGGTGGCGGTCGTGACCATCGGGGACGTACGGCGGGTGGCGGGGCGTATCCGCTGGTACGTCCGCGAGCTGACCGGCGAGTCGACATATGACCGCTACGTGGCGCACGCGAGGTCTCATGATCCGGACACGCCGGTCATGACCCGCCGAGCCTTCGAACGCAGCCGCATGGACGCCCGCGAGGCGGACCCCCGCGAGGGCTTCCGCTGCTGCTGAGCACCGTCGGCCGAACGGGGCCGTCGCACCCCTTCCAGGGGCGCGGCGGCCCCGTTCCGCGTCACCGCGAGGGCCCGCCCGCCCGCCGCCGATGCGGAAAAAGCCGGGCGAAGAAACCAGACCGCCACACCAACATCTGTTCACGCCGACACAACATGTGGGGGCTTCCTCATCAGGCGGCCCCCACATGTATGCTCGACCTCGCTGTCGCCGCAGGGGAATCCGGTGTGAATCCGGAACTGTCCCGCAACGGTGTGATCAGTGTGCTTTTGCACACCCGAAGTCCGAAGACCTGTCGACAGTACGTCCGGCTCGACCGAACCGGACGGCAGACGTCCGGGCCTCGCGGATGGGCCGGTGGACGCCGTGATCAGTGCTGCCCTGTGGGCACCGCGCTGCCCGGCTCCCCCCGCTCGCCGCCGGCCCCCAGCCGAGCGAGGGAAAGCCCAGTGACCATCGCGCCCGCCGATCCGGTTTCAGCCACCGAATCCGCTGCCTCCACCACGTCCGGAGCAGGCACGAACGACGGACCCGGGACCGCCCTGCTGCGGACCCTGACCGACCTCACCGTCGATCTGCCCGACACCGACCCCGGACGGGTGGCCGCCTCCGCGCTGCGCGGGCGCAACGCCCGCTCCGACGAGGCCGAGCTGCGCTCGCTGGCCACCGAGGCGGCCGCGGGCCTGATCTCCGAGGACCCGGCGTACTCCAAGCTCGCCGCCCGGCTGCTGACCCGTACGATCGCCGACGAGGCCGCGAGCCAGGGCGCCACGTCCTTCTCCGCCTCGGTCGCAGTGGGCCACCGCGAGGGCCTGATCGCGGACCGCACCGCCGCCTTCGTGGAGCTGCACGCCAAGGCGCTGGACGCGCTGGTCGAGCGGACGCTGGCCGAGGGCGCGGACGACCGCTTCGGCTACTTCGGTCTCCGTACGCTGCACAGCCGTTACCTGCTGCGCCACCCGATCACCCGCCAGGTCATCGAGACCCCGCAGCACTTCATGCTGCGCGTGGCCGCGGGCCTCGCCGAGGACGAGTCGGTGCGCGCGCTGGACGAGGTCGCCGCGCTCTACGGGCTGATGAGCAAGCTGGACTACCTCCCCTCCTCCCCCACGCTCTTCAACTCGGGCACCCGGCACCCGCAGATGTCCTCCTGCTACCTGCTGGACTCCCCCAAGGACGAGCTGGACTCGATCTACGACCGCTACCACCAGGTGGCGCGCCTCTCGAAGCACGCGGGCGGCATCGGCCTCTCCTACTCCCGTATCCGCGCCCGGGGTTCGCTGATCCGGGGCACCAACGGGCACTCCAACGGCATCGTGCCGTTCCTCAAGACGCTGGACGCCTCGGTGGCGGCGGTGAACCAGGGCGGCCGGCGCAAGGGCGCGGCGGCGGTCTACCTGGAGACCTGGCACGCGGACATCGAGGAGTTCCTGGAGCTCCGCGACAACACGGGCGAGGACCAGCGGCGTACGCACAACCTGAACCTGGCTCACTGGATCCCGGACGAGTTCATGCGCCGGGTCGACGCGGACACCGACTGGTCGCTCTTCTCCCCCGCCGAGGTCCCCGAGCTGGTCGACCTGTGGGGCGACGAGTTCGACGCGGCCTACCGCGCGGCCGAGGCCAAGGGCCTGGCCCGCAAGACGATGCCGGCGCGTGAGCTGTACGGCCGGATGATGCGGACCCTCGCCCAGACCGGCCAGGGCTGGATGACGTTCAAGGACGCCTCCAACCGGACCGCCAACCAGACCGCCGAGCCGGGCCGGGTCGTCCACTCGTCGAACCTGTGCACGGAGATCCTGGAAGTCACCAACGACGGCGAGACGGCCGTCTGCAACCTGGGCTCGGTCAACCTGGGCGCGTTCGTGACGGGCGGCTCGATCGACTGGGAGCGCCTGGACTCCACGGTCCGTACGGCGGTCACCTTCCTGGACCGGGTCGTCGACATCAACTTCTACCCGACCGAGCAGGCCGGGAACTCCAACTCCCGCTGGCGGCCGGTCGGTCTGGGCGCCATGGGCCTTCAGGACGTCTTCTTCCAGCTGCGCCTGCCCTTCGACTCGCCCGAGGCGCGCGCGCTCTCCACGAAGATCTCCGAGCGCATCATGCTGGCCGCGTACGAGGCGTCCTGCGACCTCGCCGAGCGCTCGGGCCCGCTGCCCGCCTGGTCCGAGACCCGGGCCGCGCGCGGTGTGCTGCACCCCGACCACTACGACACCGAGCTGAACTGGCCGGAGCGCTGGGACGCCCTGCGCGCCCGGATCGCGAAGACCGGCATGCGTAACTCCCTGCTCCTGGCCATCGCGCCGACGGCGACGATCGCCTCCATCGCGGGCGTGTACGAGTGCATCGAGCCGCAGGTCTCCAACCTGTTCAAGCGCGAAACGCTCAGCGGTGAGTTCCTCCAGGTCAACGCCTACCTGGTGGACGAGCTGAAGAAGCTCGGCGTGTGGGACGCCCGCACCCGCGAGGCGCTGCGCGAGGCCAGCGGCTCCGTACAGGGCTTCGCCTGGATCCCCGAGGACGTGCGGGCGCTGTACCGCACCGCGTGGGAGATCCCGCAGCGCGGTCTGATCGACATGGCGGCGGCCCGTACGCCGTTCCTCGACCAGAGCCAGTCGCTCAACCTCTTCCTGGAGACGCCGACGATCGGCAAGCTCTCCTCGATGTACGCGTACGCCTGGAAGCAGGGGCTGAAGACGACGTACTACCTCCGTTCGCGCCCGGCGACCCGGATCGCCCGTGCCGCCTCCGGAGCCGCGTCGGCCGCCGCCCCCATTCCCGTACAGCAGGCTTCGGCTCCCGACGCGGACGCCATCGCCTGCTCCCTTGAGAACCCTGAGTCCTGCGAGGCCTGCCAGTAATGAGCACCACCGACAACAAGAACCTGCTCGACCCGGGCTTCGAGCTGACCCTGCGTCCCATGCGCTACCCGGACTTCTACGAGCGCTACCGGGACGCGATCAAGAACACCTGGACCGTCGAGGAGGTCGACCTCCACTCGGACGTCGCCGACCTCGCCAAGCTGTCGCCGGGTGAGCAGCACATGATCGGCCGCCTCGTTGCCTTCTTCGCGACGGGCGACTCGATCGTCTCGAACAACCTCGTGCTGACGCTGTACAAGCACATCAACTCCCCCGAGGCGCGGCTGTACCTGTCGCGGCAGCTCTTCGAGGAGGCCGTGCACGTCCAGTTCTATCTGACGCTGCTCGACACCTACCTGCCCGACCCGGACGACCGGGCGGCGGCGTTCGACGCGGTCGAGGAGATCCCCTCGATCCGCGAGAAGGCCCAGTTCTGCTTCAAGTGGATGGACTCGGTCGAGAAGATCGAGCGCCTGGAGACGAAGGCCGACCGCCGCCGCTTCCTGCTGAACCTGATCTGCTTCGCGGCCTGCATCGAGGGGCTGTTCTTCTACGGCGCCTTCGCCTACGTGTACTGGTTCCGCTCGCGCGGCCTGCTGCACGGCCTCGCCACGGGCACCAACTGGGTGTTCCGTGACGAGACGATGCACATGAACTTCGCGTTCGAGGTCGTGGACACCGTCCGCAAGGAGGAGCCGGAGCTCTTCGACGACGCGCTCCAGCAGCAGGTCACCGACATGCTGAAGGAGGCCGTCGAGGCGGAGCTCCAGTTCGGCCGCGACCTGTGCGGCGAGGGCCTGCCGGGCATGAACACCGAGTCGATGCGCCAGTACCTGGAGTGCGTCGCCGACCAGCGCCTGGCCCGCCTGGGCTTCCCGACGGTGTACGGCTCCGAGAACCCGTTCGCGTTCATGGAGCTCCAGGGCGTCCAGGAGCTGACGAACTTCTTCGAGCGCCGCCCGTCGGCTTACCAGGTGGCGGTGGAGGGCTCGGTCGGGTTCGACGACGAGTTCTAGGCCCCTGGGCCTGCTTCGGCAGCCTGTTCCAACAGCGCCGCCCACCATGCATTCGGCATGGTGGGCGGCGCTGTGCGTCTGCCCCCCGCCTTTCCGTAGCAGCGCCGGTCCGGCAGCCGGGGCGATTCTGCGGGAAGGGCACGCGAAACACCGGCCACGGCAGTACAGTTCACATGTTCGATTACCAGGGGGTGGCCCGGCACTCCGTCCGACATGGAGAACACGATGGCCGACGACACGTCCAGGAACATCGCACTGCGCCCCCTCACCGAGGAGGACATCCCGACGCTCTTCGAGATCCAGCTCGACCAGACCGCCCAGCGGCTCGCGGCCTTCACCGATGCCAGGACCGCCCGCGACGCCGAAGCCTTCCGGCAGAAGTACCGGAAGATCCTGGCCGACGGCGCGGTGGTCCACCGGGTCATCGAGATCGACGGTGAGGTCGTCGGCAGCGTGGCCACCTATCCGATGGAGGGCGACACGGAGCTGACCTACTGGATTCGGCGGGACTGGTGGGGCCGGGGCGTAGCCACCGCGGCCGTCACGGCGCTGCTCGACGAGGTGACGGAGCGACCGATCCACGCCCGGGTGGTGGAGGACAACCGCGGCTCCGTACGGGTGCTGGAACGCACCGGGTTCGTACACATCGGGAGCGAGGACTCGCTTGCTCCCGGCCGCCGGACCACCGTCACCGAGCTGATCTTCAAGCTGGGCGACTGATCCGGGCGGGGCCAGCCGCGCACACTCCGGACGGCCACAGAGAACGCGACCGAACGGGTATCCGGCCACCCGTGTCAGGCGCGCCCGGACAGGAGCTCGGCGAGCAGGCCGCGGACCCGCCGTTCGATCTCGTCGCGGACGGGCCGGACGGCGTCGGCACCGAGCCCGGCCGGATCGTCGAGCCGCCAGTCGAGATAGCGCTTGCCGGGGAAGACGGGGCAGGTGTCGCCGCAGCCCATGGTGATCACCACGTCGGACGCCCGTACGGCGTCGGCGGTCAGGACCTTCGGCGTCTCGGCGGACAGGTCGATGCCCACCTCCGCCATCACCTGCACGGCGGCCGGGTTCACGGCGTCGGCCGGTGCGGACCCGGCGGAGCGGACCTCGACCTGGCCCCGGGAGAGATGGGCGAGGAAGGCGGCGGCCATCTGCGAGCGGCCGGCGTTGTGGACGCACACGAACAGCACGGACGGCTTGGGCTCAGACACGGGCGGAACCTTCCGGGGCGATGACCGGCCGGCCCTTCGCGGCGGGCCGGGGGAAGAAGCGGCGGGCGGCCAGGGCGACATGGACCAGGCCGATGAGTACGGGGACTTCGACGAGGGGTCCGACGACTCCGGCGAGGGCCTGGCCGGAGGTGGCGCCGAAGGTGGCGATGGCGACCGCGATGGCCAGTTCGAAGTTGTTGCCCGCGGCGGTGAACGCCAGCGTGGTCGCCTTCGGGTGGCCGAGTCCCACGGCACGGCCGACGGCCATGGACCCGGCCCACATGAGGACGAAGTAGACCAGCAGCGGCAGCGCGATCCGGACGACGTCGAGCGGCTTCGAGGTGATGGCGTCACCTTGGAGGGCGAACAGCACCACGATCGTGAACAGCAGCCCGTACAGGGCGAACGGTCCGATGCGGGGGATCAGCCTCGTCTCGTACCAGACGCGCCCCTTGGCCCTCTCGCCCAGGCGGCGGGTGAGGAAGCCGGCCAGCAGCGGGATGCCGAGGAAGATCAGCACACTGCGCGCGATCTCCCACACGGACACGTCGAGCACGGCCTGCTCCAGGCCGAGCCAGCCGGGGAGCAGGGAGAGGTAGAACCAGCCGAGCAGGCCGAACGCGACCACCTGGAACACGGAGTTCAGGGCGACTAGGACGGCGGCGGCCTCGCGGTCACCGCGGGCGAGGTCGTTCCAGATGATCACCATGGCGATGCAGCGGGCGAGGCCGACGATGATCAGGCCGGTACGGTATTCGGGCAGATCCGGCAGGAAGAGCCAGGCCAGGGCGAACATCAGAGCCGGGCCGACGGCCCAGTTCAGGACCAGGGACAGGATCAGCAGGCGCCGGTCGCGGGTGACCGTGCCGAAGCGGTCGTAGCGGACCTTGGCGAGCACCGGGTACATCATCACGAGCAGGCCGAGCGCGATCGGCAGCGAGACGCCGGTGACGGTGACCTTCGCGAGCGCGTCCCCCAGCCCGGGCACGAGGCGGCCCAGGCCGAGGCCGGCGGCCATCGCGACGAGGATCCACACGGTGAGGAAGCGGTCCGGAAAGGGCAACCGCCCGGCGACCGCCCCTGCGGGCGCGGGGCCGGTGGACCCGTTGCTCAAGAGGCGGTCCCGGCGGGCACGGTCCCGGCCGACGCGGGCCGGGCGGGTGCGGGACCGGCCTGCGCGGACCCGGCGGGCGCGGACCCGGCGGGCGCGGACCCGGCGGGTGCGGTCACGCCCGGGAACTGCCCGGCGGGCCGGGTGAGGATCGCCGCAAGGTGGTCGGTCGTCTGCGGCAGCAGCCGGTAGTACACCCAGGTTCCGCGCCGCTCGGAGTCGATGAGCCCGGCCTGCTTCAGCAATTTGAGGTGGTGGGAGATGGTCGGCTGGGACAGGTCGAAGGCGGGGGTGAGGTCGCAGACACAGACCTCCCCGCCCGCACGGGAGGCGATCATCGACAGCAGCCTCAGCCGGACCGGGTCCCCCAGGGCCTTGAACACCTTCGCCAGCGTCTCGGCCTGGTCCTCGTCCAGCGGGGCGGCCAGCAGGGCGGGACAGCATCCCTCGACGCCGTCCTGGCCGAGCACCACGAGCTCTTGTTTCGACATACTTCTATGTTGACATTCTTCGATCCAGGACACAACCTTGAATCGACAGGCATCGATACAACCCGACCGGGGAGACCGTCATGTCCCGTGCTCAGCTCGCCCTCAACGTCGCCGACCTCGAAGCGTCGGTGACCTTCTACTCCAAGCTCTTCGGCGTCGAGCCCGCCAAGCGCCGCCCCGGCTACGCGAACTTCGCGATCACCACCCCGCCGCTCAAGCTCGTCCTCATCCAGGGCGAGCCGGACCAGGAGACCCGCCTGGACCACCTCGGCGTCGAGGTGGAGACCACCGACGAGGTCACCGCCGCCACCACCCGGCTCAAGGACGCGGGACTCGCCACGTTCGAGGAGAACGACACCTCCTGCTGCTACGCGCTCCAGGACAAGGTGTGGGTCCACGGCCCCGGCCGGGAGCCATGGGAGGTCTACGTCGTCAAGGCCGATGCCGACCGGCTCGGCAAGAGCCCCGCCCCCGAAGGCGGCGCCTGCTGCACGAGCGGGAGCGAGACCGCCGGGGGCGAGACCGCCGGGACCGTGACACCCGAGCCGACGGCAGCGGGCTGCGCCTGCGGCAGCTGAGCCGCGCCAGGACAGTAACCGCCGGGACAGCCACCCCGGCGGCGGCTGTCCCGGCACTCGCCCCCACCGGGGTGGCCGCCCCTCGTCCATAAGCCCCCCTTCGGATGATCTCTATCTTCCAGATGTTGCGTTTGTTTCGGATAATGCGGATACTGCGGATAGCGGGCCGGTCACTGAGTACACCGGACCTGTCGCCACTGCCCTCACGCCAGTGGGCTTCGTGGTTGCGCCAACACTCATGAAGCCCGCCACCGTCGTCAGCCCTCCGCCGCGCCAACGGCGGTCGGCCCACATCTAGGGGCGCCCCATGACAAAGACCGACCTTCGCCCGGTCAAGCTCCCGGACGACAAGAAGGAAGCCGCCAACCACGCTCTCGCGCGGGTTCGGACGTACTTGGCAGAGCACCAGGAAGCGTCCCAGGTCCGCGTCAGCGTTCAGGGGGAGAATCCTGAACCCCTGGTCCTCCCCCGCGAGGCCGTGGAGCTTCTCGCGTCGCTCCTCGCCCACCTCGGCGCCGGCCGCGCCGTGTCCATCGTTCCCTCCGACGCCGAACTCACCACTCAGCAAGCCGCCGACATGCTCAACGTGTCCCGCCCTTTCCTCATCGGGCTCTTGGACGCAGGAGAGATCGAGTACAGGACCGTCGGCACACACCGCAGGATCACTGCGTCCTCTCTGCTGGAGTACAAGCGTCAGGACGACCACCGTCGCCGCCTGGTGGCGGACGAGCTCACTCAGCTCGGCCAGGAGATGGGAATGAACTGAGGCCATGGCCTTCACCACCGTCTACGACGCCAACGTTCTGTATCCGAGCACCCTGCGTGACGTGCTCATCAGAGTCGCGCAAGCGGGTCTGGTACAGGCGAAGTGGACGGACCGCATCCTCGACGAGACCTTCCGGAACCTGGAGAAGAACCGGCCTGACCTGGCCCCGCACAAGCTGAAGCGAACGCGCGAACTCATGGCGGGCTCCATCCGGAACGTGCTGGTCAGAGGGTACGAGCCACTGATCGGGATGCTCGATCTACCGGACCCGGACGACCGACACGTTCTCGCGGCGGCTGTCCGCGCAAAAGCTCAGGTGATCGTCACGTTCAACCTCAAGGACTTCCCGGCCGACAAGCTGTCGGTCTGGGATGTCCAGGCTGTCCATCCGGACGCGTTCATCGAAGCGCAGGTCGGTCTGTCGCCCCAGTTGGTCTACGGGGTGCTGACACAGATAGCGGACGCGTGGATGGTGCCTCCTGACGCGGTGGTGTCCGATGTGATCGCCTCGCTGGAGAGAGAGGGCCTGGTCGCCTCGGCCGCAGCGCTGCGAGCCATGCGGTAGGCAGCTCACGGCAGTTGCTCCAGCGTCCCGGGATCCGGCCTCCCGAGGCTAGATCTCCCGGGATCCGGCCTCCCGAAGTTCGGTCTCCCGGGATCCCGGCCCCCGGCATCCCCGATCCGGCCGCACGCCCGCGTCAGGTCGTCGCGGTCGTCCCGTCACCGAATCTGGCGGCCTGCATGCGCCGCGCGGCCGTGGCGGCGTCGCCCTCCGGGGCCCAGTCCTTCGGCCGGCAGCCCTCCAGGATGCGTTGTACGGGGGTCCATCCGGCCCACCGAGGAGTGTCCCAGCCCGGCGGGCCCGGCAGGGCCGGGATCTCCCGGTAGTGGTCGGTCCTGACCTCGTTCCAGGCGTGAATGACCAGGCCATCGCCCACACACAGCCCCACATGGCCCCAGTTCTGCCGCCGGCCGAGCATCTCGCCGTGGACGTCGTAGAACACGAAGGCCCCGGCCGGCGGCTCCCCGTCACAGCTCCAGTCCATTGGCCCGTTCGTAGGCGTCCTCCACGAAGGCCAGACAGCGGGAGGCGTAGGACGCCGTCCCGAGGTGCTGTCGCGCCCAGGCGATGGCGTTCTCCGTACGCGTGGTCTCCAAGTGCCGTTCCACAGGGCTTCTTCAGCGGGTTCGGACGCCGGACGGGCCGGTGGTGGGGGCCGCGCGCCGGTACGTGAGGACCGGCCCGGCATACGTCCACGCCCGAGCCGGACCCGGGCCACCGACCCTGCCCGCCCCACCTGTTACGCCGGTCATGGTCGGCATCATGGCCGTCAACCGCGCGCCGCGCACCCGACTTTCCCCCCGCCACCGCAGCCACCCGCCCCCGCCGTCAGGACGCGGCCACCCGTGCTGCCTCCAGCTCGGCCACCAGCCGTGTGATCCGCCGGTTCCGGGTCCGGCCCCAGCTGTGGCCCCCCAGCATCAGCAGCTGGTCCGTCCCGCCGGAGGCCAGCACCAGTTCCGGGACGTCGGACGAGTAGACCGTGCTCGGCAGGACGGCCACCCGCACCTCCCGGATGTCCTTCCACGCGTGGGAGCGCGCCCCGAACAGCCCGGAGTACCGCACCCCCGCCGGGCCGTAGGAGACACCGAGCCCCGGCGCGCGCAGCGTCAGCAGCGCACCCGGTACGCCGACGACCACGACCGGGATCAGGTGGACCACACTGCGGGCGCCCACCGCCATGACTCCGGCGACGAAGAGGCAGGCGCAGCCCATCAGGAAGTAGCCGGGCGCCCAGAGAGTGCGTCTCTTCCTTGCCCGCATACCTGCCCCCGTCCCACCACGCGACGCTCGCGACTCGCGGACCAGCATACGAACGCACCGCATACGCACGTACCGTCGCCCCGGCCCCACACCGGGCACCGGACCCCCACCCCTGAGAAACTGTCCGGCCGCTCAGCGAGCACAAGGGGCATACTTCCGCCTCATGACCGACCACGGCATCGCGCTGCCCCACTACCGCCTCCATGTCGTGCCTGCGGTCGTGGCGCTGGCGAGCCCGACCTGGCAGCGAGAGGTATGGCTCGATCCGGATCGGTTCGAGGACCTCGACCACACCGTGCACGTCCTCTTCGATGACTTCTGCGATGCGGACAACCCCCGGCCCTGGCTGGGGCAGTCCCTCTGCAGCGAGGAGGAGGTGGAGCTGATGGCGCGTCTCGGTGCGGCCTACGGCGCGGTGCAGGACGCGGTCGGCGCCCGTGCCCCTGACGAGGTCTACCTGGACGCACCGGGCTGGTCGGCCGTGGTCTCCGCGGCGGCCCGGCTCGCCCAGGTGCTGGTGTCCAACGACCACTCCGCGTTGAGCGGGCTGCATGACGCCGGCCACCGCCGGACGAGAACATGAACCGCCGGACGAAAATATAATTGGACTAGACCAAGCTTGGCGTGCACACTCTCAGATCGACCCCGCCCGACAGGGCCCGGCCCGCTCCAGGAGAGGCGCACATGCCCGTCATAGAAGTGGCAGACCTCGTCAAGGAGTTCAGCCGGCCCAAACGGCAGGAGGGCGCCTTCGCGGGCATCCGTACGCTGCTGACACGTGAGAGGACCGTCAAGCGTGCCGTGGACGGCGTGAACTTCACGGTCCAGCAGGGCGAGATGGTCGGCTATCTCGGCCCCAACGGTGCGGGGAAGTCCACCACCATCAAGATGCTCACCGGCATCCTCGTCCCCACGTCCGGCACGGTCACGGTCGCCGGTGCCACGCCCTGGCAGGACCGGTCCCGCAACGCCCGCCGGATAGGCGTGGTCTTCGGCCAGCGCAGCCAGCTCTGGTGGGACCTGCCGCTGCGCGACTCGCTCTGGCTGATCGGCCGTCTCTACGACGTGCCGGAGGCCCGGTTCCGCGAGAAGCAGCGGCAGTTCAGCGAGGTGCTCGACCTCGGCCCGTTCCTCGACACCCCCGTACGGCAGCTCTCCCTGGGGCAGCGGATGCGCGGCGACCTGGCCGCCGCGATGCTCTACGACCCGGGCATCCTCTACCTGGACGAGCCGACCGTCGGGCTCGACGTCATCGCCAAGGAGCGCATACGCGCCTTCGTCGGCGAGCTGAACCAGGAATCGGGCACCACGGTCATCCTCACCACCCACGACCTGGACGACGTCGAGGAGCTCTGCGACCGGATCATCCTCATCGACCACGGCAGAGTCGCCTACGACGGCGCGGTGGACGAGCTCAAGACCCGCTACGCCCCGCACCGCGAACTCGTGGTGCAGACCGACCGGCTGGAGAGCGTCGAGGGCGCGGAGGTCGTCCGCCGGGAGGACGGCAAGGTGTGGCTGCGCTTCGACCCCGTACGTACTCCGCCCGCCGAACTGGTGGCCGCGGTGCTCGCGCAGCACCGGGTGACCGACCTCTCGATCGTGGAACCCGAGCTGGAGAGCGTCATCCACCGGATCTACGCGGACCGCGGATGACCGCCCCGACGGCCCGCGCCTCGGCCAAGACGGCCCGCACCTCCGCGAAGCCGCCACTCGGGACGCTGCTCCGGGCCCATCTCGCCTGCGCCCGGATGGAGTTCCGGGCCGCCCTGACCTACCGCACGGCCTATCTGTCCTCCTTCGCGATGATGCTCCTCCAGATCTGGTTGCTGACGGTGGTCTGGAAGGCCCTCTACGACGGCCGTGCGGAGGTGGACGGGCTCAGCCTCACCACCATGACGGCGTACGCGACGCTGACGACGCTCCAGTACCAGTTGGTCAGCCCGTGGCGGTCCTCCCCCATCGACCAGCGCGTACGGGAGGGCAAGGTCGCCGTGGACCTGCTGCGGCCCATCGGCTTCCCCGGGCAGATGCTCGCGGGCCAGCTCGGGTGGGCATCGGCCGCGGTCCCGGTACTGCTGGTGGCCCTGCCGTTCGCGCTGCTGATCGGCGCGGGCCAGGCCCCCGCCTCCACGGCGGCGGGGTTCGCCTACCCCGTGGCCCTGCTCGGCGCGCTGCTCGTGAACCAGTTGCTCGGGCTGCTGCTCGGCATGGTCTCCTTCTGGACCCTGGAGGTGAGCGGCGCCCTGATGGCCTACCGCTTCGTCGCACAGTTCTTCTCCGGCGCCCTGGTCCCGTTGTGGTTCATGCCCGGCCCGGTCCGGGTGGCGGCGGAGTGGCTGCCCTTCCAGGCCACCGCGTACACCCCGGCGGCCGTCTACCTGGGCCAGGTCGAGGGCCTGGGCATCGTGGCCGCCCTCGGGGTCCAGCTCGCCTGGATCGCCGCGCTCGGCGCACTGTCCGCGTACGTCTGGTCGCGCGCCCGGCGCCGCGTCATGTCGCAGGGGGGATGAGGGGCGATGCGAGGACCGCGTGCCTATCTGCTGCTGGCCGGTGCGGCGTTCCGCGCCGAATTCCAGTACCGGGGGAACCTGTTCATCAACATCATCGGCGGCCTGTTCTACCAGGGCGTCGGGCTGGCCTTCATCTGGGCGGTGCTGGACCGCTTCGGGCAGGTCGGCGGCTGGGGACTGGGAGAGATCGCCTTCCTCTACGGGATCAGGCTCACCGCCCACGGCCTGTGGCTGCTCCCCGGCCACCAGCTGATCCACGTCGACGAGGTCGTCATCGAGGGCGAGTACGACCGCTACCTCGTCCGCCCGGTACCGCCCCTGGTCCAGCTCCTCACCCGCAGGGTACGGCTGAGCTCGCTCGGCGACCTGGCGGGCGGAGTGGTCCTCCTCTCCATCGCCTCGGCCTCCGCCCCGGTCGACTGGTCACCGGGAGCCGTCGGCTTCCTCCTGCTCGCGGTGGTGGGCGGCGCACTGGTGGAAGGCGCCCTGCAACTGGCCGCCTCCGCCCTGGTCTTCAGGATGAAGCGGGTCTCCCCCATCAAGTTCGCCATCGACATGATCTTCAACGACTTCGGCAACTACCCGCTGAAGATCTTCGGCCCGGTGGCGGGCTTCGGCCTGACCTTCGTCTTCCCGCTGGCCTTCGTCGCCTATCTGCCCGCGACCGTGCTGATGGACCGGGGAGAGGAGCTCGCTGTACCGGAATGGCTCGCCTGGGGCGCCCCGGGCATCGGCGTGGTGCTCATGTACGCCGCGTACCGCTTCTGGGAACGGCAGTCGCGCCATTACGAGAGCAGTGGGCACTGAGCGGGTCCGCCGGGGCGTCGCGTCGCGGACCGGGACGATGTCACGCAGGGCGGCGGGGCTGACGGCCACTCGACGCAGGCACCACCCTTCGGGCTGTACGAGGACGTGAACCACGGCGTGTGCTCGGTCGTCGCGATGTGCGCTTTCGTAACCGGGAGTTCCACCATCCACGCTCCGGCGGGGCAACGCCGGAGGGCCTCTGCCCGCCGAGGCGGTAACGCGTCGAAGTCGTACTCCAGGACGTAGGCCGCCGCGTTCAGGACCGTCTCATTGACTTCCACGGGACGGTTTGCTTACCGCCCGAGGAGGTAGAGCGCGCGCTCATCGAGCTCCGCCGCACAGCGCACCCCGCGAGCGCGGAACCTCGCGATGTCCTTGCGCATGTTCTTCACAGCCTTGCGTGTACGCGTTGACTGCACGCCGTCCATATGGTTGATGGCCCGGTTCCAGGTCTCACACGCCTCCTCGATCCGTCCACGCTTGAGCTGCATCTCCGCGCCGGCCACGAGGTCGAGGGAGACGATCCGCGCATAGGTCGTGGCGGGGCGGGCGGCCGCCGCTCGGGCGTACTGGCCGGCAGCGGCGCTGAAGTCGCCCAGCGTCTCGTGCACCTTGGCCGTCCGGGAGTAGACGGACGCGGCGGGTGGTCCCCAGGCCAGAGCCCAGAAGGGAGTCTCGTCGCCCTTGTCGGCGGCGAGGAGTTCACGGGCCCGGTCGGCCTCGGCGACAGCGGCTCGCCGTTGTCCGCTCTTGGCGAGGGTGTGGGCGTGGACGACACGGAACAGCGCCATGGTCGCGTTGTCTACCTTGCCCTTGGCTCGGTTCAGTCCGGTTTCCGCGAGGCCCTGGCAGTGCTCGGGACGGTGGAGCTTCAAACCCTGCATGGCCATGGTGCGCATGATGAACCCGTCGTGCCCGGTGATGCCCGACTCGACGGCCAGTGCGTAGGACTGAAGGTAGTAGCGCTGGGCGAGTCCCTGCTGTCCCGCGTCGCAGGACTTCCAGCCCAGGAGGTGCACACCCCGGCTGGCGGCGGAGAGCATGTGCTGGCGCATCTCCTCGTTGCGGAAGCGGGCACGGCACAGCGGTGCGACGTCGTCGCGGAGGTACTGGACCAGGGCTGAGCGCCCGTGCCGGCCGCCGTGGCGTTCGTCCATCTCGGAAAACATCCTCACCATGTCCCTCACCGCACGCACCTCGGCCATTCCGACGATGTGTCCGGTGCGAGCGGCAGCCGACCTGTCGACCACCTCCTGCACGTAGTCGAGAGGCAGTGCGGCAGCGGCCACCGAGTAGGCGGAGCTGGTCAGGAAGGTTCGCCGGTCCAATTCGGCCCTCCACATCGGCACCAGGGCGTCGATCGGGTCCGCCCCGAGGGACAGGCCCATGGTGTCATTCTCTGCCACATCCGGGCTGGGCAGGCCAAGGTCGGCCGGCGTGAGCAGACGGTCGAGGTGCCGGGACAGGGCAGCGGCCAAGAATCGAGCGGTCGTCTCCTGTGGTACGACACCGTTGAGCCAGTGCCGAATCATGCCCTTGTTCGTGGCCAACTCGATGCCGCACTCGGCAGCGACCTGCCGGACGGCCTTGGCGAGCGCTTCATAGGTGAGACCCGACTCGGAGATGCGATCCCGCAGCCGCTGGTTCGGTGCGCTCATGGTCGTTCCCGCCCCCGTGATACCCGTGATACCGCTTGACCTCCCCGTCACCGTACCGCCTGACGCCTACTGCGGGTTGACTGTTCATCACGCCGGGCGACCGCCCTCAGGGAGTTCCGGGGACGCGTCACGCCTGACCACGTTCCACCGGACGTGGCAGCGTCCCGAGGCTGACCGGGCGTCCAGCCGCGAAGGGCCGCGCCGCGTGCAGGCCTCCGGCGGCCCGGTGCCCGCTCTTGTACCGGCGATCGACATACCCCTGTAGAGAAGAGAAGGGAACAAGTGCGAGTGGAGATGGAGTCGCTGCCACCCACCGTGGGTGCACTCGTGGTCGACACCAGTCGTGGTGACCGCGTGGGTGAGTTCCGTGGGGTGGCCGGCTGCTATTGGTCGCTGCGGCCCGTGGGTGGTGGGCGGGAGTGGGAGGTCGAGCCCCGTCACGTACGTCCCGCGCTGGTCATAGAGCAGCTTCGGGCCCGCATCGCGCGGATGAACGCACGCAGTCGGGGTGAGGTCCTGTGAGCGCCCTCGCCCGGTTACGGGTCCAGCTCGCCCTTGCCCTCGGGGCCGTGGAGGTCCGGCTGCGGCTCCGCTTCCCCCGCCTCATGTGGGCGTTCACCCGGGGCCCGGCCGAGCCCGTCGTGCCCTTCGCCGAGCTGCAACGTATCGAAGCCGACCCCGCCTACCGGGCCCTGTTCCTCGCCCGGCTGGACGCGGCGATCACCGACCGGGACGCCGAACGCGAAGCCGTCGTGCACGCGATCGAAGCGGCGGCCGACCGGCTCCGGGCGCTGATCCATACCGACAGCCGCAGCGGTGGCAGTGGTGGGCGTGGCGCGTGATGCGGGCGATGGCGTACGCGTACGCCGCCGAGGTCACCGTGACCGACGGGCGGCGGTTCGCCTCGCTCGGCGGGGTCGCCGTGCCGAACCGGCGGCTCCTCCTGCGCTGGCTCCGCAGGCAGGCGCTGCGTCTCGCGGACGGGCACGGGCTCGTGGTGGCCCCGGACACTCTGCGACCGCCGGTCCGGGATGTGCGGCCGGTTCTCTTCCATGGATCCGACGCCCCGGAAGAGTTGCGGACCTGGGCGACCGACGACGAGCGCCAGGACGATGCGATACAGGCCCTGGAAGCGGGCTTTCCCCTGCTGTTCACCGTAGTTGACCCCGCAGTCGGGCTGAGCCTGACCCTCGCCGGATGGCACATATCCCCGGCCGACCACCCATAGCACCCAGCTCCCCTCCCCCCTCCCTCTCCACCACCACCTCCACAGAAGAGGCCCCACGTGCTGCAATGCACCGCCGTGACCCGGATCCCTCTCGGCGAGGTGACCGTCGCCCTCGTCACCCTGGGCGGCGGGCCCGACGACCCGCCCGACGACTTCACCCTCGACCACTACGTCCTGTGCGAACTCGGCGAGCACACCCCCCTCACCGAACACGCCGCGCTTATCTCCCCCGCCGACACACCCCACCGGCCCGCACTCTGGTTCCTCTGGACCGGCACCGACACCGACCGCACCCACCGCATCACCACAGTGCCCTGGTGCCCCGCCGTCCTCCGCATCCTCGCCACGGCCTCCGCACTGCCGTGCTCACTCTTCAACCACCACACCGGGGCCCACTCCTGGAGCGTGACCGACCCGCTCGGCGACCTCATCGCCGGACCGATCACCTTCGGCGACACCACCGACGACCCGAGATGACGGACCCCACCATGCACCAGTGCACCGCAGTCACCCTCCTGCCACCCCCCGACCACATCATCATCCTGGCAACCCCCGGCCACCGCCCCGAACCCGGCCACATCCTCTGCGAACTGGCCACCGACCACCCCGACGACCACGCCACCATGCTCTGGGACGAAGGAGGCCCGGCCGGTGGCGCCGTCTGGGCCTGCTGGAACACGCATCGCCCCCGGCTCGTCCCGCTCCCCTGGTGCCCCGCACTCGACCCCCGTAAAGAAGCCTGCGAACTCTTCGCCGACCACCCCTCGCCCCACAGCTGGGACATCACCGACCCCACCGACGAAGCGATCACCCACGACCTCGCCCGGCAACACCCCCACCTCTTCCCCGGAACCCCCGAGATCGCCGAACGCACCGAAGAGGGAGACGGGAGCTGACGACTGTCCGCAAGAACCGGGAGAGAGGGTGGCGTACAAACCCCTGCCTGGTCGGCTAGAAGAGGCCGGAGTGCCGGGGGTGCGTGAGGTCCTCAAGAATCCTGCGCAACCACGGGCTGCGGATGGCCGGCAGCCGGACCAGGGTGTGCCGCAGCACATCCAGGTCGGCCCGGAAGAGGTGAGGCGGGTGCGGCGCGGGAGGGTCGAAGTCGTCGCGGCGGACCCCGGCCGGCAGGACCCCCGACGTGGGGACGGGCAGGTCCGGTACGGGGAAGGCCAGCCACCGCCACACCCCGAACGGCAGCGGCACCAGGTACGGCACCGGGTCGGCCGGAGCCCAGGTCGTACCCGTCTGGGGATGGGACGGCACGAGGAGGATGGGGTCGTCCCCTCCGGGAGCCGGTAGTCCGGGTCCAGCCAGGACGGCCTGCCGCGCCGGTGGCCCCGCGGGCAGCAGGGCGCTGAGCGCACGCTGGAACACCTGCTCGGCCAAACCGCCCGGGACGAGCACCGGTTGACCGCCGGACGCCGCCAGGAGGTGGGCGAGCGCCTGGCCGGCCGCTGCCTCCCACTGGGGGCTCCACGACCACCAGTAGTTCGCCCAGTGGCCCGCCACCGTCCGCGCTTCCCAGGAGGCGATGGGCTCGTACGGGGGCGTGCCCGCGTTCTGCGCCATCAACTCGGTCCAGGTGAGCGGCGCGGCGCCGTGGCCGTCGACGCGAAGGCGGCGCACCGCGTCCGGGGCGAGCCACATCGCCTGCCAGAGCGAACAGTCGTCGACCCTGCTCGCTACGGGCAGGGAACACTGGGCGCAGGCCACGTTGGGGCCGTCGGCACCGTCGAGGCCGCAGCAGTAGCCGTCCGGGCGATTCCCGGGGATCAGCACCGTGCCGTCGGCGTCGCCGGGTGCGATGACGATCGCGCCGGGCGCACCGTCGGAGAGGGCGTACACCGGGGCGTACACACCGCGGGCGACTGCTTCGTCCGGGCGGATCTCCTCCCACCTCCGCCACGGCGGCCCCCAGGGCTCCGGGTCCACGGCGAAGGTGCCGGACGCCATGAGCACCGGGAGCTGGACCCCGTTCCCGTACTTCTGATGGGCATGGGCGGGCAGGGCGACCTGGGACAGTGGGGCGGTCAGCCTGGCCCCACAGCCTACGCACGCGAAGACGAACAACCAACCTCCGTAAGGAATCAAAGGAATCAAAGGAATCAGCAGCATGATGTCGGCTCGGCGGCGGACCGGGCGGTGAACGAGTTTCTGGTCGGCCGTGCCGTCGACGACGGACTACCGGAGATCGGTGCTCGGTCGACGACGCCAGTCCCAGTCGGGGTGGCGGCCCAACAGCGTGAGGAATGCGCTCGTCGGCAGGATCTCGAAATGGTTGGTGTCGACGAGGCCGTCGACACCGGGAAGAACCTCACGGAGGAACGCCCGGGCCGCGTCCATGGACTGGCACGACACGTAGACCGCGTACGGTTCGCCGATCGACGACGTGACCTGGTCGAGCTCGTCCGGCTCATAGTCCGTCAGGATGCCGCCCGAGAGGTCGAGGCAGTACGCGTAGCCGTGCCGGTGCAGCCTTTCGTCACCCGTCACAGGGTCCGGCACAAGCCCGAAGGTACGGATTCTCCCTTCAAGGGACGGCCGCTGTTCTGCGGCGACAAGGATGATCACAGACGGCCAGGACACGGCGCTCACCTCCCCAGTGACCGTACCCGCCCCTCGTCGAGGTGGACCGTCCAGGTGTCTCCCACGGCCCTGCGCAGTTCGACCAGGGCCCGCGGCCTCCGCGATGACCGGCGGAGCGTCGGACAGGCGCAAAGGGGAGTCCGGGACGCCGCCGCGGGTGTAGACCGGCAGCTCTCCGGTGCAGGTGAAGGCATGCACCGGAGAGGGCGGGCCACTGAACCAGGTGGGGCGGTGCTCCTCGGCCCATCTGGCCGCGGCGTCAACGCGTTCCGCATGCGCCAGCAGATGTTCCGGCGCGGGCCCGTCGCTGAACTGGACGAGGAAGCCCCGGGCGTCCACCGCCCACCAGTCCCAGAGTGTCGAACGCCCACCGCAGAACAGCGTCCGCGGTCTCCGTGGCATATCCGTGGGCCCACGCGGCGGCATCGAAGACATACCCCAGGGACGCACTGCGGAAGTCCGGGTTCCAGCCGGTCAGGCCACACCAGCCGATGAACGCACCGTCGGAGACACGGTCGACGGCCACCCGCGGCCCGGTTCGGTCCACGGCGGGGAGTCCCAGTAACGCCGCAGCACATGAACGTCGCTGTGCAGCGCGTAGAGCGGCGCCGCGTCGGCGGCGAGGCGGCGAGGCGGCGAGGCGGCGAGGTGATGGGGAGGTCAGGGGCGGCCAGCCGTCTGGACCTTCGCCCAACTCCGCGACGGGAGGCGCCGCGTGGCGTTCTCCCGTTCCGTGGGCGGCGCCTCCCCCCGCTCCGCGTCGCGCAACTGGCGGTCGATACGGCGGTCATGGGCCGCGCCGATGGTGGCGGGGAGGAGGACGAGGGCGAAGAGGGCGGTCACGACCAGGTAGTCCAGGAAGATGTTCATGGCTCCACCTTCGCCCGCCCGGAAGGTTTTGGTCAGTGGCAGCACTGCCACACAGCATCGAATTACTGCCACACTGCCCCCATGCTGAAAAACGTCGCCGTCCTGCTGCTCGACGAGGTCCACCCCTTCGAACTCGGTGTGCTGAGCGAGGTGTTCGGACTGGACCGCAGTGAAGAGGGGCTGCCGGTGCACGACTTCGCCGTCGTCTCCGCCGAGGGTCCCGTGCTCCGCACCCACGCGGGCTTCACGATCAGCACGCCCCACGGCCTGGAGCGGCTGGAGGAGGCCGACCTCATCGCCGTACCGGCGGGCAGCAATTTCATGGACCGGGAGTATCCGGAAGAGGTCCTGGCGGCGCTGCGCCGGGCCGTGGAGCGCGGGGCGCGGGTGCTGAGCGTCTGTTCGGGGGCGTACGTCCTCGGGGCGGCGGGCCTGCTGGACGGGCGCCGCTGCACCACGCACTGGCGCCACGCGGCGGAGCTGGCCCGGCGCTACCCGAAGGCGGTCGTGGAGCCGGACGTGCTGTACGTGGACGAGGGCCCGGTGATCACCTCGGCCGGGACCGCCTCGGGCATCGACGCCTGTCTCCACCTGGTCCGGCAGGCGTACGGGCAGGACGCGGCCAACACCATCGCCCGGCGCATGGTCGTGCCGCCGCACCGGGACGGCGGGCAGGCGCAGTACATCAACCGCCCGCTCCCCCGGAACGCCTGCGACACCGTCGGCTCCACCCTGGCGTGGATGGAGCACCACCTCGACCAGGAGATGACGGTGGAGCAACTGGCCGCGCTGGCCCACATGTCGCCGCGCACCTTCGCCCGCCGCTTCCAGCAGGAGACCGGGACGACCCCGTACCGCTGGCTGCTGCGACAGCGGGTGCTGCTGGCCCAGCACCTGCTGGAGACCTCCGACCAGACGATCGACACCATCGCGGGGCAGACGGGGTTCGGCACGGCGGCGACCCTGCGCCACCAGTTCGTACGCACGCTCGGTACGACGCCGAACGCCTACCGCCGGACCTTCCGGGGCCCGACGAGCACCGTGCCCGACGTCGCCTGAGGGCGGACGCCGGGCACGGCCCACACCTTCAGCAGATCAGATGCCGCACTGCGATGCCGACCAGAAGCGGTTCGGCCCCTGGTTGACGTGCACGTGGTCACCGTGACCGGCGTAACCCGGGCCGAGGATGCCCCGGAAGCCGTGGTAGCGGGCCTGCTTGGCCAGCGTGCACAGGGAGTGCGGCGAGGCGCCGAGGTCGACCGCGTCGCCGTACAGGTGGCGGCTGTTGGTCGCTCCGCCGACGGCCGCGTTGCAGGAGGTGGAGCGGAAGCCGCTGGTGACGCGGATGGACTTGTCACCCAGCGCGTGGCGCAGCGCCTCCAGCTTCCACATGCTGCTCAGCGCGTTGGCCCTGGCCGTGCCCGCCGCGACCGCGCCGCCCGCCCAGGTGCTGTTGCACTTGTTGAGCTCGGGGTACGTGAAGTGGATCGGGGTGCAGTCGTTGTCCTGGAGCGCGTAGATCTTGGCCTGGGTGGCCGGGCCCGCGATCCCGTCGGCGGCCAGGCCGTAGGCCGCCTGGAACCGCTTGACGGCGGCGGTGGTGGCGGGGCCGTAGGAGCCGTCGATGGCGAGCACGGAGTCGTACCCGGGCCATCCGGCCACCCGGATCTGGAGCTGGGTGACGTCGTTGCCGGTGGCTCCCGGCGCGAGCGTACGGGTCCAGGTGTAGCAGCCGTCGGCCTGCGCGGGACCGGCGGTCAGCACCGCCCCGCCCAACGCGAAAGTAATGGTCATGACAAGTCCGAGCAGCACGCGTGCGGCACGTCTCAGCATGGGGCTCCCTCTCGATCACGGACGCTGTGAAGGCGAGCCTGGCCCAGGAGTCGACGCGCGTCAACTCCCTCCGGGTAAACGGCAGTTATCCGAAGGGAAGGGGCCCGGCACCCCGGACGAAGCGGTGCCGAGCCCCGTACGCGTACAGCGTCCTCAGTCGTTCGGGACCGTCTCGTAGCGCGGCGTGCCCTCTTCCATCTGCCGCAGCGCGTCCTTGCGGTCGCGCTTGGAGAGCCGGTCGATGTACAGGTACCCGTACAGGTGGTCCGTCTCGTGCTGGAGGCAGCGCGCGAAGTAGCCGGTGCCCCGGACCCGGATCGGGTTCCCCTTCGCGTCCTGGCCGCGCACCACCGCGTAGTCGGGGCGGGCGAGGGAGGCGTACGCGGTCGGGACCGAGAGGCAGCCCTCGTTGGAGTCGTCCAGCACCCGGCGCTCGGGCTCCAGCTCCTCCAGGACCGGGTTGCAGACCACTCCGGTGTGCCGGTTGCCGTCGTCGTCCGGGCAGTCGTAGACGAAGACCTTCAGGTCCACGCCGATCTGGTTGGCGGCCAGGCCCACGCCCTCGGCCGTCTTCTGGCTGGCGAACATGTCGTCGATGAGCTGCGCGAGCTCGTCGCCGAACTCGGTGACGTCCTTGCACTCCTTGTGCAGCACCGGGTTGCCCACGACCGTGATCGGACGCGACGTTCCGCGCTCCCGGTACGCCGTCTCGCGCGCCTCACAGTCCTCGGTGTCGATGACGAACCCCTCGTCGTCCACGCCGATCCGCCCGTCCGTCTCCTGCTGCGACATGTCCGCCGTACGCCTTCCTGCAAAACCTGAACTCGGTGACCCCGCCGGACCCGGCCGGATGCCGGGAACCACGGGAGGAACAGCACCGCGATCGGTGCGCGTACAGCCTACGGGCAGCGGTCAGCAGACTTCTTCGAGATCCCGCCACTCGCGGCTGTCCGGGCTGTCGGCGACCCAGCCGTCCAGCAGGCCGCGCACCAGACCGGCGGGGGCCGCGAGACCGCACTCGCGCTCGGGCACCCACAGGTCACCGGCGCCCGCCGTGCGGTGGCCCAGCGGTCCCGGGTGGCCCGGCTCGCTGTGGTCGTGCGGGTCCAGGTGCTCCCCGTCGCCCTCGTCGCTCTCCATCCGGCTCTCCGAACAGGCCCGGCACAGCAGCCGTACGGAGGAGGACCAGTCCTCGGCGGCGAACCCGGCGTCCGAGGCCAGCTTCTCCAGCGCGTCCCGGTCGTCCTCGGTGGCCGCCTCCAGCAGCACCACCCAGGTCGGCACCGGGGAAGGCGCCCACAGCTCGATCTCGTCGAACACCGGATACGAGGGTCCGGCGGCGGTGACCCGCTCGCCGTTGGGCACCCCGTCGTGCAGCACGACCTCGCCCCAGCGCCGCCCGGACGACGGCAGCGGGATGGAGAGCACCTCCATCCGGGCCGGGTCGAGCCGGCGCCCCCAGACCACCTCTGCCTCGCCCTCCGGCGAGAGCCGCACCGCCGCGCTGCCCAGCTCCATGCCGGTCGGCTCGGTGGTGGCCGCGCTGTTCAGCCCGGAGCCGGGCACCCGGAGCCCGTACGCCTGCCAGGCCCGGCGCGCCAGCGGCCAGTCCTGGAGCGCGGTGGCCGCGATCCCGACGTTCCACCAGTCCGGGGCGCCGGACTCGCGGTCCAGCAGCGCGACCGCCCGCAGGCCCGCCGCGCGCGCCTGCTCCCAGTCGTGGCGGAACTTGTGCAGCAGCGCCAGATTGAACCAGGACTCCGAGAGCCAGGGCTCCAGATCCGCCGCGCGCGTCAGCAGCGCCCCCGCGTCCTCGTACCGGCCGTCGCCGATCAGCGTGAACGCGCGGTCCGTGGCCTGCCGCCAAGAGGCGGACGGCCGATGCCGTACCTTCCCGAAGATCCTCACGATTCCCGCCTGTCCCGACTGGACACCCTCGTTTTCCGCTCTGCTTTCGCATCCAACCATGCCCGGCCGGACGCCCGCTCATTACCCATGGGTTACCCAGCCCCGGCCCGGGCCAGACCGCCCCGGCCGAGGACTCTCGCGAGGGCCTCGACCACCTGCGGCTGGTGGTCGTGGCCGGTACCGAGCCTGAGCTCCTCCAGCGCCCCCAGCGGCCCGCCGATGCCTTCCCCGCACAGGTCGTCGTATGCGTTGACCGTCCTGACGATTCGGGCGGCGGGCAGCTGTTCCCGGTACGGATCGGCCTGCTGCTCCACCACCGCCGCGACCTGAGGGTCCACCCCGGTCCGGCGCACCACGGCCCCGCCGAGCAGCGCGATCCGGCGCTGCTCGGCGACGGGCAGCCGGGCGGTGGCCCCGTCGGCGACCGGGTCGAGCAGGGAGAGCTGGCCGATGTCGTGCATCAGGGCCGCGTGCTCCAGGACGGTCAGCTGCGCCCCGGTGAACCCCAGCTCCCGCCCCACGGCGGTGGCGAGGACGGCGACCCGGCGGGCGTGGCCGGGCGGGGTGTACCCGGCGATCTCGGTGGCGCGGGCGAGCGAGGCGATGGTCTGGCCGTAGGTCGTACGAACGGCCGCGTACCGGCGGAAGGAGACCTGGGTCAACAGCAGCGGCACACAGAGCACGGGCAACGCCCACAGCCCGGCGACGGCCACCCCCAACGCCATCACCACCCCACTCGCCCCGACGGCGGGCCCGATCCCGGCAAGCGCCCGCAGCTCGTCGCGGAGGAAGGGGCCGTAGGGGGGTGGGGTCGGCGGTCGGTACGGGGGTGGGTTCCCGATTCCGTACGGGGTCGGGGCCTCGGTGCCGTACGAGGTCGGAGCCCCGGTCCCGACCCCGTACGGCAGCGCCCGCGCACGTGCCACGAGGGCGGCGAGCAGCGCGTCGCAGGCGGCGGTCAGCGCCAGCAGGCTGAGCAGGAACAGCGCGAAGTACAGCCCGTCCCCGAACCACCGCAC
Organism: Streptomyces sp. NPDC059452; assembly: GCF_042750035.1. Lineage (NCBI taxonomy): Bacteria > Bacillati > Actinomycetota > Actinomycetes > Kitasatosporales > Streptomycetaceae > Streptomyces > Streptomyces sp. NPDC059452. The sequence goes on along the minus strand of NZ_JBHYVE010000002.1, from coordinate 471,745 downwards.
CGCCTGCCCGGAGTTGTACAGCGGCTGGAAGCAGATGGCGGCGAACCCCACCGTGACCACCCGCCGCGCCGCCCGGTCCACGTCCGGGCCGCCGCCCCGGGCGAGCTGCCCCACGGCCACCACGAGCTGCGCGGCGACGACCACGGCGACCACCTGGAGGGGCCTGTGCCCGGTCGGCTCCCCCGCGCTGTCCCCGAGCAGGGCGTACGCCAGCGCTCCGGCGGCGGCGAGCGGCGCGGGCTCCCGCTCCCCGGGCGCCCCGCCCCGCCGGGCCAGCTCCCCGAGGGCGACGAGGAGCCCGAAGGCGAGGGCGTGGCCGGGCTGGATGAGACCGTGCCAGAGCGTGTGGGCGAGCGCGGCGAGGGTGAGGGCGAGGGCGGCCGCGCGCAGGGCGAGGAGGGCGGGCGGGGTGGGGCCCTTGGGCCGCGTACGGCTCCTCGGCGGTGTGCGGCTCTCCACGCGGCTTCTGACGCGGCTTCTCACATGGCTTCTCACGGGACTTTTCACGCGGTTCCTCACGCGGACCGGTCCGGGGAGGGGCTTCGCGGTTCGGCTTCCTCGCGGGCCGTGGGCACGGCCATCGCCCCCGCCTCGTCCGCCGTCACCGCCGTGTCCGCGCCGCTCCAGCCGTGCCGCTCCACGGCGCGGGTCAGCGCCCGCACCATGCGCGGGTCGAACTGGCTGCCCGCGCACCGCCGCAGCTCGGCCAGGGCGGCGGGCACGGGCCGCGCACGCCGGTAGGAGCGGGTCGAGGTCATGGCGTCGAAGGCGTCGGCGACCGCGACGATCCGGGCGAACTCGGGGATGCGGCCGCCGCTGAGCCCGTACGGATAGCCGGTGCCGTCGAGCCGTTCGTGGTGGTGCAGGATCGCGGCGCGGGCCTCGTCCAGGAAGCCGATGCCCCGGACGATCTCGTGGCCGTACTCCGGGTGCAGCTCCATGGCCCGGCGCTCGTCGGGGGTGAGCGGGCCGTCCTTGCGCAGCACCCGGGTCGGTACGCCCAGCTTGCCGACGTCGTGCAGGACCCCGGCGAAGCGGAGCGCCTCCAGGCGGTCCTGGTCCATGCCGAGTTCACGGGCGATCAGGACGGAGGCCCGGCCGACGCGCTCGCTGTGGCCGCGCGTGTAGGTGTCCTTGATGTCGACGGCCTGGACCAGGGCGCGGATGGTGGCGCGGTGGGCGGTGTCCTCGCGGTGGTACTGGGCGAAGACCCAGCAGGAGATGTACATGGGCAGCAGGACGAAGAGCGCGGAGACGGGCCCGTACGGGCTGCGCCACAGCACGGCCATCATCAGCCCGGCGAGCGCGTGCACCAGGTGGGGCCCCAGGGCGCACGGCAGCAGACGGCACCAGGAACGGCGTACGGGCCGGCCTTCGGCCGCCGCGAGGATGACGCAGTCCAGGGCCGTCAGCACCAGGCTGAAGGCGAGGGCCGCCGCGCAGGCGGGCAGCAGGGCGTACGGGAGGTCCGGGGCGGCGATGGCAGCGGGGCCGCCCAGGAGCGTGTGGGTCCAGGAGGCGGCGCAGCAGGCGAGGGCGAGCTGTGCGGCCCGCCAGCTCCGGCGGGCCGCGAAGGGCGGCCGGTCCACCCGGCCGGCCAGCGACGCCACGGCCGCGACCAGCGCGGCGGCCGGAGGCGGCAGGAGGAAGGCGGCGGCGGGCAGCAGAGGGAGGAACGATCCGGCACCGGCCTGGACCGCCCCCGGATCGAAGCGGCGGCCGACGGCCTCACAGACGAGACAGAGGACAGCGAGCAGCCCCAGCGTTCCCCAGGGGATGGCGGAATCGGGCCGTACCAGGGGAATGGCGGAGTCGGGGCGTACCAGCGGGAGGGCGCAGGCGGTGGCCGTGGCCACCGCCGCCAGGATGCAGACGCGCGCCGCCGCCGGTGTGCCTCTCACGCCCGCATTCGCCCCCACTGGTGGTCCATGGAGGCGCCACGCTAGCGAGTCGGCGGGCTCACGGAGCCGCTACAGGTGCGATTAACACATTCGGGTGACTACTCCCGCGCGGTCGCGGCCTGGTCGGTCCCGGCGATGGTGGCGTCCGGGCCACCGCTGACCGTGATGTCCTGCTCGGGCACGGCCTCACCGGCCCTGATCAGGTCGATCCGGCCCATCACCTTGGAGCGCAGGTCGGTCGGGACCTCGTCCTGACCGCAGCAGCGCTTGACCAGCTTCTTCACGGCCTGCTCCAGGCCGTACTTCTCCAGGCACGGCGAGCACTCCTCGAAGTGCACCTCGAACTTGGTGCAGTCGCCCTCGGGCATCTCCCGGTCCAGGAACTCGTAGAGATGGTCGAGGACCTCCGAGCAATCCGTCTCGTGCGGCTCTCCGCAGCTCATGAGGTAGAGCCCTTCCGATCGTCCGAATCACCGGCACCGGCCGCGACGAGCCCGCGCTCACGGGCGTAGTCCTCCAGCATGCCGCGCAGCTGGCGGCGGCCGCGGTGCAGCCGGGACATCACCGTACCGATGGGAGTCCCCATGATGTCCGCGATCTCCTTGTAGGCAAAGCCCTCGACATCGGCGAGATAGACGGCGATGCGGAACTCCTCGGGAATCGCCTGGAGCGCCGACTTCACGTCGGAGTCCGGCAGGTGGTCGAGGGCCTGGGACTCGGCGGAACGCAGACCGGTCGACATGTGCGACTCGGCGCGTGCCAGCTGCCAGTCCTCGATCTCCTCGGCGGCGCTGCGCTGGGGCTCGCGCTGCTTCTTGCGGTACGAGTTGATGAAGGTGTTGGTGAGGATGCGGTACATCCACGCCTTGAGGTTCGTGCCCTCACGGAACTGGTGGAAGGAGCCGTACGCCTTGGCATAGGTCTCCTGGACCAGGTCCTCGGCATCGGCGGGATTGCGCGTCATGCGCAGCGCGGCCGAGTACATCTGGTCGAGAAACCCGAGGGCGTCCCGCTCGAAACGCGCGTTGCGCTCGGCGGTCGTCTCCGGTGCGCGGCCGTCGTCGGTCCCTGTGTCGGTCCCAGTGACCGGACCCACCTCCTCCAACGATGTGGCGGAGCCGAAACCGGACCCGCTCGCCTCGGAGAATAGTCGACCTTGCTTCGAGACGGGCTGTCGATCAACGACGCCCGTCGACCGCTCACGGGTGGTCTTCGCCGCAGGCAGCACGGTCCACTCCAGGTCAGCGGCGTTCGAGCGGCTGGGGCAGATGGTCGAACCCATGCGACGGACTCCCTCTCCACGTACACGTTGTCGTACCGGCGTCGTTGTACCGACGTCCCGAACAACAGCACCCCCGTACGCGGCATTCCCGTGGCCCGTGTCACCCCAGTGACGTGAGCCATCCCGTGACCGCCCCGGTGAGCACGCCCATCGCCTGATCCTCACTCAGCCCGGACTTCTTCGGTACGGCGAAGCCATGGTCTCCGTACGGCACTTCCTTCAGCTCGTACGGGCCGGACGGGAACTCCTCCGGTCGCCCGAACGGGTCGTTGCCACCCTGCACCACCAGGGTGGGCACGCCCGTGCCGAGCAGTTCGTCCGCCCGGGACTTCTCCGGCCTGCCCGGCGGGTGCAGCGGGAAACTGAGCGCGAGGACGGCCGCCGCGCCCAGCTCGCTCGCGGTCCGGCAGGCGACCCGGGCCCCGGCGCTCCGGCCTCCGGAGACGACCGGCAGCCCGGGGGCGGCCAGGGCGGGCCACAGACCGCGCCACCCGGTGTCCAGGGTCTTCGGGGCGGGCGCCACCTTCTTCCCGGCCACCCGCCAGGGCTGCTCCACCAGGGCGACGGTGACCCCGTGTCCGGGCAGGGCGGCGGCCAGGGCCTTCAGGTCCCGGGCCTCGATGCCGCCACCGGCCCCGTGGCTCGCGGCCAGCACGAGGCGGGGCGCGGTGGTGGCCGGGAACCAGGTGATCCGGGCCTCTCCGGCGTCGGTGGTGACGTTCTGCGTACGGTGTTGGGGGCTCACCGGCCCATCCTCCCCCGTACCCGCCCTCAGACCCTCCCGTACGCCCTCAGAAACGCGCCCCCGGAGAAACACGCCACTAAAAGCACGCCTCTAAAGAGGGTCGCCTCCTCCACGCGCCCTTAGAAGCGCGCGCCCTTAAAAGAGGGTCGCCTCCTCCGGCGCGGCCAGTTCCTCCAGCAGTTCGGGCCCGTTGTTGCGGACGTTGCTGACGGCGGTGGCGACCGGGTAGGCGCGCATCAGCCCGCCGGGCGGCGGCTCCAGCAGCGCGCGCAGCTCGTCCAGGCCGGTGTGGGAGGGGTCCAGCCAGGCGTCCCAGCGGTCCGGGGTGAGCATCAGCGGCATTCGGGGGTGGATGTCGGCGAGGGCGCCCGGCCCTTCGGCGGGGGCGACGGCCAGGGGCGTGGTCTCGGCCTCGGTGGTGATCACCGAGCACGTCACCCACCAGGCGTTCTCGTGCTCGCCGGGGAGCGTCGGGTCGCGCCAGAACTCGTACAGTCCGGCCATCGCGAAGACCGAGCCGTCGGCGGGGGTGACGAAGTAGGGCTGCTTGCGCGCCCGCTTCTTGCCCTTCTTCTCCTCCAGCTGCCGCTCCTCGGCGCCGGTGACCCACTCGTAGTACCCGTCGGCGGGCAGGATGCAGCGGCGCTGGGCGAAGGCCCGGCGGAAGGAAGGCTTCTCGTGGACGGTCTCGGAGCGGGCGTTGATCATCCGGGCGGCGCCCTCGGGGGTCTTCGACCAGGAGGGGACGAGCCCCCATTTCAGGGCCCGCATCTGGCGAACCGGACGCCGGTCGTCCGCGTCCTTAACAGGACGTTCCAGTACCGCGTAGACCTCTTTGGTCGGCGCCACGTTCCAGTCCGGCTCCAGGGTCTCGGTGGGTTCCCACTTCTCGACCCCGAAGAGTCCGGTCAGGTCCTCGGGCGCCCGACTGGCCGCATACCGTCCGCACATAAGTGCCAGACTGCCACGACCGCCCGCCCCCACCGCAAGGAGTCGCCCGGCCGATGAACAGCACCGAACTGGGCGATCTGTGGGATCGCCTCACCGGCACCCAGCCCGCACCCGAGCAGTGGCTGGTGGTGGTGACGGCCGCCCTGGCCCTCGTCGCCGTCGTGCCGAACCCGATATGGCGGCTCGCGCGCAACACCATCACCATCGCCCACGAGGGCGGCCACGGCCTGGTGGCCCTGCTCACCGGGCGGCAGCTCTCCGGCATCCGGCTGCACTCGGACACCAGCGGGCTGACCGTGAGCCGGGGCAAGCCGACGGGCATCGGCATGATCCTCACGGCGGCGGCGGGCTACACGGCCCCCTCGCTGCTGGGTCTGGGCGGTGCCTGGCTGCTGACCAATGGCCGGATCACGCTGCTGCTGTGGATCTCGACGGCGCTGCTCGCCGCGATGCTGGTGATGATCCGCAATGTGTACGGGGCCCTCACCGTCATCCTGACCGGTACGGCCTTCCTGCTGGTGTCCTGGCTGACCTCGTCGGACGTGCAGTCGGCGTTCGCGTACGCGGTGGTCTGGTTCCTGCTGCTGGGCGGGGTGCGGCCGCCGTTCGAGCTCCAGTCCAAGCGGCGCTACGGCGGCGCCCCGGACTCCGACGCGGACCAGCTGGCCCGCCTGACGCACGCCCCGGCGGCGCTGTGGCTGTTCCTCTTCCACGCGGTGTCGCTGTGCTCGCTGATCGGCGGCGGGCGCTGGCTGCTGGGCTGGTGAGGACCGGCCTCCCGCGCGGGACATGATCCGGTCCGTAACCAGTCCTTCGTCACGGGACACGATCCGGTTCGCAACCAGTCTTTCGTCACGGGACACGATCCGGTCCGTACCAGTCTTTCGTTACGGACCGGTTTCCGCCCTTTTGGTGACGATCCGCGTTTGCTCGGAGCCACTAAAGTAGGGCCATGACCGAGAGTTCCGTGCACCCCGCCCTCTGGCCCGCCCCTCACGCGAGCGGAGCCGTCGACGCGACCGTCACCGTGCCCGGATCGAAATCGGTCACCAACCGGGCGCTCGTGCTGGCCTCGCTGGCCTCCGAGCCGGGCTGGCTGCGCCGCCCGCTGCGCTCCCGCGACACCCTGCTGATGGCCGAGGCGCTGCGCGCGATGGGCGTCGGCATCGAGGAGACGGTCTCCTCGTCCTCCGCGACCAGCCCCTCCGCCGCGACCGGACCGGACGCCTCCGGCGAGGCCTGGCGGGTCATTCCGGCGGGGCTGCACGGCCCGGCCACCGTCGACGTCGGCAACGCCGGCACCGTCATGCGCTTCCTGCCGCCGGTCGCCACGCTCGCCGACGGCCCGATCCGCTTCGACGGCGACCCCCGCTCCTACGAGCGGCCGCTGACCGGCGTGATCGAGGGACTGCGGGCGCTGGGCGCGCGGATCGACGACGACGGGCGCGGTGCGCTCCCGCTGACCGTGCACGGCGGCGGGGCGCTGGACGGCGGCCCGGTGGCGATCGATGCGTCGTCGTCCTCGCAGTTCGTCTCGGCACTGCTGCTGTCGGGGCCGCGCTTCAACCAGGGTGTGGAGGTCCGGCACACCGGCTCGGTCCTCCCCTCGATGCCGCACATCCGGATGACCGTCGACATGCTGCGGGCCGTCGGGGCGCAGGTGGACGAGCCGGAGACGGGCGGCGAGCCGAACGTGTGGCGGGTCTCCCCCTCCGCGCTGCTCGGCCGGGACCTGACGATCGAGCCGGACCTCTCCAACGCCCAGCCGTTCCTGGCCGCCGCGCTGGTGACCGGCGGCAGGGTCACCATCCCCGACTGGCCGGAGCGGACCACCCAGCCGGGTGACGCGCTGCGCGAGATCTTCACCGCGATGGGTGGCAGCTGCGAGCTGACCGAGCGCGGTCTGACCTTCACCGGTACGGGCCGGATCCACGGCATCGACGTGGACCTCGGCGAGGTCGGCGAGCTGACCCCGGGCATCGCGGCGGTCGCGGCGCTGGCCGACTCCCCCTCCACGCTGAGCGGCGTCGCCCATCTGCGGCTGCACGAGACGGACCGGCTGGCCGCGCTCACCAAGGAGATCAACGAGCTGGGCGGTGACGTCACCGAGACCGCCGACGGGCTGCACATCCGCCCGCGCCCGCTGCACGGCGGCGTCTTCCACACGTACGACGACCACCGCATGGCCACCGCCGGGGCGATCATCGGCCTCGCGGTGAAGGGCGTGGAGATCGAGAACGTGGGCACGACCGCCAAGACCCTGCCGGACTTCCCGGACATGTGGACCGGAATGCTCGGGGTCTAGATCATGCGCCGCTACGGGAAGAACCCCGACGAGGACGACATCCGCGTCCGCCCCAACCGCAAGGGCAACCGGCCGCGTACGCACATCCGGCCCAAGCACGAGGACGCCGAGGACGGCATGGTCCTCACCGTCGACCGGGGCCGGCTCACCTGTCTCGTCGACGGGCGGACCGTGGTGGCGATGAAGGCCCGCGAGCTGGGCCGCAAGGCCGCCGTGGTGGGCGACACCGTCTCCATCGTCGGGGACCTGTCCGGCGAGAAGGACACCCTGGCGCGGATCGTGCGCATCGCCTCGCGCCGTACGGTGCTGCGCCGCACGGCGGACGACGACGATCCGTACGAGCGTGTGGTCGTCGCCAACGCCGACCAGCTGGCGATCGTCACCGCGCTGGCCGATCCGGAGCCCCGGCCGCGCATGATCGACCGCTGCCTGGTGGCCGCGTACGACGGCGGCCTCACCCCGCTCCTGGTGCTGACCAAGTCCGACCTGGCCTCGCCGGACAAGCTCCTGGAGGCGTACACCCCGCTCGGCGTCCCGTACATCGTGACCAGCCGCGAGGAGCTGGAGAACGGCGGCGCGGCGGACCGGGTGCGCGAGCAGCTGGCGGGGAAGGTCACCGCCTTCGTCGGGCACTCCGGGGTCGGCAAGACGACGCTGGTCAACGCCCTGGTGCCGAAGGACCGGCGGCGGACCACCGGCATCGTCAACGCGGTCACCGGCCGCGGCCGGCACACCACCACCTCCGCGCTCGCCCTGCCGCTGCCCGACGGCCGCGGCTGGGTCGTCGACACCCCGGGCGTCCGCTCCTTCGGGCTGCACCACGTGGACCCGTCGCGCGTCATCAACGCCTTCCCCGACCTCCAGCCGGGCACCGAGAACTGTCCGCGCGGCTGCACCCATGACGCGGACCAGCCGGAGTGCGCGCTGGACGCCTGGGTGGCCGAGGGCCACGCCGACCCGGCCCGGCTCGACTCCCTGCGCCGCCTGCTCTCGACCCGCGAACGACGCGAGGGCGACTGACCGGGGTACGGGGGCGACCGCCCCGGACTCGGGGGCGACCGACCCGGCCCGGGCGTGGGGCCGCGCCCCGGACGCGAGGGCGATGATCGGGACCCGCCACGATGTGGCGGTTTTCGGCCTCTGCGCGCCCGGCATGTTTGCCAGTTTCAACAACTGGTAAAGGCATAATCGCCCGTGCGGGACAGACCCCGCCAACTACGCAGGAGGCAACGGACGATGGCATGGCTGCTGGTCGTGGTCGCCGGACTGCTGGAGACCGGCTTCGCCGTCTGTCTGAAGCTCTCGCACGGCTTCACCCGGCTCTGGCCGACGGTCGCTTTCGCGGTGTTCGCCCTGGGCAGTTTCGGCCTTCTGACGATAGCTCTGAAGAAGCTCGACGTCGGGCCCGCGTACGCGGTGTGGACCGGCATCGGCGCGGCAGGCACGGCGATCTACGGCATGGTCTTCCTCGGTGACATCGTCTCGACGCTGAAGCTGGTGTCGATCTCGCTGGTGATCATCGGAGTGATCGGACTCCAGCTGTCCGGCTCCGCGCACTGACCGGGCGAGCGGGGCACGACCACGTAGGAGAGTGCGAGGCGCAGGGCGGTCTCGCAGCGTATCGCCGTCTCGTACGTCTCCGTGGTCGGGTCCGAGACGACGGCCACCATCCGGTCCCGGGCCAGGCCGAGGAGTTGGGCGGGGGCCGGGACCTCATGGCCGGGGCGGGGTAACCACTCCCCCCAGAGTCCCGTCAGTAAGCCCTTGACCAGCGGGTCCTCGCGGGCCGCCCGTACGGTCCAGTGCGCCACGGCGACCGGGTGCTCCGGCGCGGGCGCGGTCAGTGCGCGGTCCACGCCGGCCAGATAGCGGTCGGCGGCCCGCCGCAACAGGGCCGTGGCGAGCCCGCCCTTGGTGCCGAACTCGTTGTAGAGGGTCTGCCGCGAGACCCCGGCCAGGGCGGCGACCTCGACCATCCGCACCGTGCGCCAGGGCCGCTCGGCGAGCGCCCTGAGGGCGGCGTCCAGCAGGGCTTCTCGCGCTGTCGGCATCGCCGCCTCCCACGCCCGGGGCCTGCGGTTCAGCGTTGAGGCGCTCGTACGGACTGTCAAGGGTCCGCGTACGGGCCGGGGGCCGGTGGCCCCCGGCCCGTACCGCTGGATACTGTGACGGCATGCCCGACTACCACGATGATCTGCGCCTCGCCCACGTACTGGCGGACGCCGCCGACGCGGCGACCATGGACCGGTTCAAGGCTCTCGACCTGAAGGTGGAGACCAAGCCGGACATGACGCCGGTGAGCGAGGCCGACAAGGCCGCCGAGGAGCTGATCCGCGGCCATCTGCATCGGGCCCGCCCGCGCGACGCGATTCTGGGCGAGGAGTACGGGGTCGAGGGCACCGGGCCCCGGCGCTGGGTGATCGACCCGATCGACGGCACCAAGAACTACGTGCGCGGTGTGCCGGTGTGGGCGACGCTGATCTCGCTGATGGAGGCGGGAGAGAACGGTTTCCAGCCGGTCGTCGGCGTGGTCTCCGCGCCCGCGCTGAACCGGCGCTGGTGGGCCGCGAAGGGCGCCGGCGCGTACTCCGGGCGCAGCCTCACCTCCGCGACCCGGCTGCACGTGTCGAAGGTGGAGACCATCGCGGACTCCTCGTTCGCGTTCTCCTCGCTGAGCGGCTGGGAGGCGCAGGGCCGCCTGGACGGCCTCCTGGACCTGACCCGGGCCTGCTGGCGGACGCGGGGGTACGGGGACTTCTGGCCGTACATGATGGTCGCGGAGGGTTCCGTGGACATCTGCGCCGAGCCGGAGCTCTCCCTCTGGGACATGGCGGCGAACGCGATCATCGTGCAGGAGGCGGGCGGCCGGTTCACCGACCTGGACGGGGCCGACGGACCCGGCGGCGCCAACGGGGCCGCGTCGAACGGGCTGCTCCACGACGAGCTGCTGGGCTATCTCAACCAGCGCTACTGACACTTCCGCCGGTCACCGGGCGCCCGGGGACGCTGTCACTTCCACCGGTCATCGGACGCCGGGGGACTCTGTCACTTCCGCCGGTCATCGGGCGCCCCGGGGACGCCGTGCGTGCTCACGCACTCCCCCGGCGCGCGCCCGGTCCACCCCTTGTCGACCCGCCCCAAGGGTGCAACTCTGAGAGTCCCCCCACTTGTGAACTTGTGAATCGGCTCACAGAGTCGGCGCACCGAGGAGGTGGCTCGTTTCATGCTCGTCCGTGACGCCATGAGCACGGTGGTCCTCACCATCGGCCCCACCCATACGCTCCGCCAGGCGGCCCGGCTGATGTCGGCCCGCCGGATCGGAGCTGCCGTCGTCCACGACCCGGACACCTGCGGACTCGGGATCATCACCGAGCGCGACATACTCGACGCGGTCGGCTCGGGCCAGAACCCCGATCTGGAGACCGCCGCCGCCCACACCACCACCGACGTGGTGTTCGCCGCCCCGGCCTGGACCCTGGAGGAGGCCGCGGAAGCCATGACGCACGGCGGGTTCCGGCACTTGATCGTGCTGGACGGCAACGGCCCGGTGGGCATCGTGTCGGTGCGCGACATCATCCGGTGCTGGGCGCCCACCCGTCGCCGTACGGTCGCGGCCGCCGGGCCGGCGTAATCCTCTGCGAACGCCCGGTGGGCCGGATCCCCGCGAGGGAGCCGGCCCACCGTCGACGGCAAGCGTCCGGTCAGCCGCGAAGGGCCTGGACCGCGGCTTCCAGCCGCTTGCCGAAGTCGCCGTCCGCCTGGCGGAAGTTGTTGATCGCGCGCTCGGCGATGTCGTCGCGCGAGACCTGGGAGATGAACCCGGCGAGGTTGTCGATCAGCCGGGCCTTCTCGTCCTCGGAGAAGAGCCGGTAGAGGTTCCCGGCCTGCACGAAGTCGTCGTCCTCCGCGTGGCTGGGGGCCTCGGTGTTGCCGGTGGTGCCGCTGACCGGCACGGGCTGCCAGAGCGGGCGGTCCGTCTGGAAGGGGCCGCCGAAGCTGTTCGGCTCGTAGTTCCTGGCGCCCCGGTGACGGCCGTCGTAGAGGTAGCCGTCCCGGCTGTTGGTGCGCGCCTCGGTGGCGTGCGGGCGGTTCACCGGCAGGTGGTCGGCGTTGATGCCGACGCGGTAGCGGTGGGCGTCGCCGTACGCGAAGAGACGGCCCTGGAGCATCTTGTCCGGGGACGGGCCGATGCCCGGCACGAAGTGCGCGGGGCTGAAGATCGACTGCTCGACCTCGGCGAAGATGTTCTCCGGGTTGCGGTTGAGCTCCAGCTTGCCGATCTCGATCGGCGGGTAGTCCTCGTGCGGCCACACCTTGGTGAGGTCGAACGGGTTGAAGCGGTACGTCGCCGCGTCCGCCGCAGGCATGATCTGGACCTGCACCGTCCAGGACGGGAAGTCCCCGCGCTCGATCGACTCGCGCAGATCGCGCTGGTGGCTGTCGGGGTCCTCACCGGCGAGCTTGTCGGCCTCGGCCTGGGTGAGGTTCTTGATGCCCTGGTCGGTCTTGAAGTGGTACTTGACCCAGAAGACCTCACCGGCCTCGTTGTTCCACTGGAAGGTGTGCGAGCCGTACCCGTTCATGTGGCGCAGCGTGGCCGGGATGCCCCGGTCACCGAAGAGCCAGGTCACCTGGTGCGTCGACTCGGGCGACAGCCCCCAGAAGTCCCAGACGTTGTCCGCCTCCTGCGAGCCGGTGTACGGGTCGCGCTTCTGGGTGTGGATGAAGTCGGGGAACTTGATGGCGTCCTTGATGAAGAACACCGGGGTGTTGTTGCCGACGAGGTCGTAATTGCCCTCCTCGGTGTAGAACTTCAGCGCGAAGCCGCGCGGGTCGCGCACGGCGTCGGCGGAGCCGAGGTTTCCGGCCACCGTGGAGAAGCGCAGGAACGTCTCGGTCTGCTTGCCGACCTCGGAGAGGAACTTCGCCCGGGTCCACTGCGTCACGTCGCGGGTCACGGTGAAGGTGCCGTACGCCCCGGCGCCGCGGGCGTGCACGACGCGCTCCGGAATGCGCTCCCGGTTGAAGTGCGCGAGCTTCTCCAGCAGCGCCTGGTCCTGGACGAGAACCGGACCGCCGACGCCCGCGGTCTCGCTGTTCTGGTTGTCGGCGACCGGAGCCCCGGCCTCCGTGGTGAGCGGTCCCTGCGTCACGTGCGCCTCCTGCGTCATGTCCCTGTACAGATTTCTGGTTCCCGTACAGCCCTGTCCATTGGCTAATGCCGTTCTCGATCCTACAATGGACAATGTCTAAGTCAAGCGAGCATCCAAAGTCACACCCGATCGGGACTCGATCCCGCCACTGTTAGGCTGGGCTGCATGAGCGACCTGCTGGAACGACTCCGTGGACGCGGCTGGCGCATGACGGCGCAGCGGCGTGTCGTGGCCGAGGTCCTCGACGGGGACCATGTGCACCTGACGGCTGACGAGGTCCACGCGAGGGCCGTCGACAAGCTGCCCGAGATCTCCCGTGCCACCGTCTACAACACCCTGGGCGAGATGGTGTCCCTCGGCGAGGTGCTGGAGGTCTCCACCGACCGCCGGGCGAAGCGGTACGACCCGAACGCCCACCGCCCGCACCACCACCTGATCTGCGGCCAGTGCGGCGCCATCCGCGATGTGCACCCGGCGGGCAACCCGCTCGCGGACCTGCCGACGGAGGAGCGCTACGGCTTCACGGTCTCCGGCGTCGAAGTCACGTACCGCGGGCTCTGTCCGAGCTGCGCCGCCTCCGCCTGAGCACTCCTGGGCCGGGCCCGTCTCCTGTGAGGCGGGCCCGGCTTTCCGTTGCCGGGGCAGTTCTCGGACATGGCGAAGGCCCGGATCTCTCATCGAGATCCGGGCCTTCGTTCTTCAGTAGCGGGGACAGGATTTGAACCTGCGACCTCTGGGTTATGAGCCCAGCGAGCTACCGAGCTGCTCCACCCCGCGTCGGTGAATGCAACATTACGTCAGCGGGTCGAACGGCGCAAATTCATTCAGCCCGGCCCCCGGGAGGCCGTCCCGGTGTCACGCGGTGAGCTCCTGGTGCAGCGCCTCGCGCAGCCGCGCGGCCCGCTCGGCGACCTCGGCCGGGCCCAGCTCCACGGCCCGGGCACACCAGCGCTGCCCCTCGGTGAGCTCGCCCCGGCGGGCGGCCAGCAGGGCCAGCCGCAGCGCGGCCCGGCCGTGACCGGCGTTGGCCGCGCGGCTCCACCACAGGGCGGCCTCGCGCTCACTGCCCTCGCGGGCCAGCAGCAGCCCCAGGTTGAAGGCCCCGTTGCGGCTGCCCGCCTCGGCGGCCTCCCGGTACCAGTGGGCGGCGCTCTCCACGTCGCCCCGGGCGGCGGCGAGCATGCCGACCCGGACCTGGGCGCGGCGGTGGCCCTGCTGGGCGGCCCGCTCGTACCACTCCTCGCACTCGGTCTTCTCCGGCATCGGCTCGCCCAGCGCGGGCGGGCCCGGCGGCGGCTGGCGCGCGTCCAGCACCCCGGCCAGCCGGAACGCCGCCTCGGCGCTGCCGCCACCGGCCGCGCAGCGCAGATGGCGCTCGGCCTCCCGGTCCTCACCGTCGCGCAGCAGGGCCATGCCGACCTGGAGCGCGGCGTCGGTGTGCCCGGCCGCCGCGGCCCGCTGGTACCAGCCCAGCGCCGTACGGTCCTCGTCGCGCCCGGCGTGCAGGATGCCGAGGTTGAAGGCGGCGTCCACGCTGCCCGCCTCGGCCGCCTTGGAGAACCAGGGCTCGGCTCCGGTGTGGTCCCCGGCCTGGAGGAGGAGGACGGCGAGCGCGTTGGCGGCCTCGCGGTGTCCGGCGTAGGCGGCGCGGCGGTACCACTGCTCGGCCTGCGGCGTACGGTCCTGGGCGGCGCAGAGCAGCCCGAGGTTGTACGCCCCGTTCACGTCACCGGCGTCCATGGCGGCCCGGTACCAGCGCTCGGCGGTCTGCTGCTCGCCGCGCGCCGCGTGCAGGGCGCCCAGCGCGTTGGCGGCGTTGCCGTCGCCGTCCTGGGCGGCGCGCAGCCACCAGACGGCGGCACTCTCCTCGTCGCCCGCGTCGCGCAGCAGGAAGCCCAGCGCGCAGGCGGCGCGGGCCTCACCGTCCTTGGCCGCCGTGAGGTACCAGCGGCCCGCCTCCTTGAGCTCGCCGCGCTGCTCCAGGATGGCGCCGAGGTGCAGGGCCGCGCGCCGGTGTCCCCGGGCGGCGGCGCGGCGGTACCACTGCTCGGCCTCGCCGACCCGCCCCGCGGCCGGACCGGCCACGGGGCTGTCACCGTCGGCCCCGCTCTTCCCGCCCTTCGCGCCTGTCACACCCTTCGCAGCGGTCGTGCCCGCGGTCCGCGCGTCGGTGGCGGCCGGGCCGGCGGAGGGTCCGAGGCCCATACCGGTGCGGCCGGTGCCGGTCCCCCGGCCCAGGCCGAAGGCGTCGTGCGGGTCCTCGACGGCGTTCCGCTCCAGGGTGCGGGCCAGCCGGTACGCGGCCTCCCGGTGCCCCTGCTCGGCGGCAACGCGCAGCCAGCGCTCGGCGCCGACATCGCCCCGGTGCTCCAGGAGGTCGGCGAGCGCGTAGGCGCCCAGCGCATGGCCCTGCTCGGCGGACTGGCGGAGCCAGTACTCGGCCCCGGGCTCGTCGCCGCGCTCCCGGAAGTGGCGGCCGAGCGCGTGCGCGGCGGCGGCGGAACCGGCCACGGCGGCGATGCGCCACCAGCCGGCCGCCTCGTCCGGGTAGCCGCGCTGGTGGAGCAGGACGCCCAGGTTGTTGGCGGCGGCACGGTCGCCGTCGGCGGTGGCGGCGCGGAGGTAGGTCTCGGCGCCGTCCAGCTCGCCCCGGCGCAGCAGCAGGGCGCCCAGCACGCTCATCGACGCGGTGTCCCCGGCCTCGGCCGCGCGGCGGTGGCGCGCCTCGGTCTCGGCACTGTCCGCCGCGTCGACCGCGTCCGTGGTGTCCGCGTCGGCGGTGGGCACGTCCGAGACGGCCTTGTGCGAGGTGCCCGTGTGCGACGTGCCCGTGTGCGAGGCCGTCGTGTGCGGGGCGCTTTCGGCGCGTACGGCTTCGACGTCCGCGCCGTCCGCGCTGTCCGGCGTCACGATGGCGTCACCCGTGACGCGCCTCCCGCCCCGGGCCGGCGCCTCGACAGCGGGTCCCGCTCCACCGGCGGTGGTGGCGTCCGCCACTCCGGGTGTGCTCACGCTCGCCCCGGCCGCCCCGGCGATGACAGCTGCGAAAGCCGCATCTGCCACCTTGTCCGCCTTCTGGCCGCGCCGCTGCACAAACCGCCCTGTCTCCAACAGAGTTGCCCTGTCCCCCATAAATACCATCGTCGCACCACCTGTAACCCGCGTACACCTGGTATATCGCGGTCAGTGAGGTCACTTCAGCGTTTTGTCGACATGCCCACAGAGAGACAAGTCAAACACGTCGGAACCCAACTGGTGCCCAGCGAACCGCACTTCACGCCCACCGTCCGAGAAAGACACGACGACATGACGAAGGCCCGGATCCCATAGGATCCGGGCCTTCGTCTTTCAGTAGCGGGGACAGGATTTGAACCTGCGACCTCTGGGTTATGAGCCCAGCGAGCTACCGAGCTGCTCCACCCCGCGCCGTTGTGTTCAAACCGTACCACGGCGCGGGGTGGTGCCTTCTCAGGTGCCCTGGTCGCCGCCCGGCTCGGCCTCGTCGCCCTCGTCGGGCTTCTTGGCCGCGTCGGCTCCCTCGTCCTTCTCGGGCTTCTCCGGCTTCTCCGCCGCATCGGCCTTGTCCGCCTTGTCGGCCTCGCTGCCGGCCTTGGGCTGGGCCTTGGCCGCCCGCTCAAGAGCCTCCTGGAGCGCGTCCTGGGCCTTGCCGTAGGCAGGCCAGTCCTGCTCCTTCAGCGCCTTCTCGCCGTCGGAGTACGCCTTCTGGGCGTCCGCGATGGCCTTCTTGAGCGCTTCGCTGCCGGTGGCCGGGGGCTTCGTGGTGTCGCCCGGCGGCTCACTGGGATCGGGCGGTGTGGTGTCCGATTCGCCGTCGACCCCGAAGACCGCGTTGAGCGCGTCTCCCAGGTTGTTCTCAAAGACGATCTTCGAGCCGTACGAGGCGGCCACCTTGCGCAGCAGCGGGTAGTTCTGGGTGCCACCGCGCGTGTAGACCGGCTCGATGTAGAGGAAGCCGCCTTCGAGCGGCACCGTCAGCAGGTTGCCGTAGTCGATGTCGGAGTCCGTGCCCTTGAGGTTCCTCACGAACTCGGCGACGTCGTCGTTACCGTTCAGCTCACTCTGTACCTGGCCCGGGCCCTTCACCGTGGAGGTGACCCGGAGCAGTCTCATCGTGCCGTAGTCCTTGCTGGCCGCGTCCGCGTTCACCGCCATGAAGGCGCCGAGGTTCGGCCGCCCCCTGGGGGTGAACGTGGTGGTCAGGGAGAACGCCTGCTGATCCTGGCCCGGCATCTTCATGGACAGGTAGTACGGCGGAACGGAACCCGACTCCTTGGTCGTCGGGTCGTCCGGCACCTGCCACGCGTCGGAGCCGCTGTAGAACTGCGCGGGGTCCTCGACGTGGTAGCGGGTGAGCAGCTCGCGCTGGACCTTGAAGAGGTCCTGCGGGTAGCGCAGGTGGTCCATGAGCGCCTGCGAGATCTCCGAACGGGCCTTCACCGTGCCCGGGAACGCCTTGCGCCAGGTCTTGAGGACCGGGTCCTTGGTGTCCCACTCGTAGAGCCTGACCTTGCCGTCGTACGCGTCGACGGTGGCCTTGACCGAGTTGCGGATGTAGTTGACCTGGTTCTGCTGGGCGACGACCGCGCGCTGGTTGGTGGTCAGCGAGTCGGCCGTGGTGTCGCCGAGCGTCGTCCGGGACGCGTACGGGTAGCCGTTGGTCGTGGTGTAGGCGTCGACGATCCACTGGATGCGGCCGTCGATGACCGCCGGGTAGGCGTCACCGTCGATGGTCAGCCACGGGGCGACCGCCTCGACGCGCTCCTTGGGCGTGCGGTTGTACAGGATGCGCGAGCCCTCACCGATGGCTCCCGAGTACATGATCTGCGGCTCGCTGAAGGAGACCGCGTACGCGGCGCGGTTGAACGTGTTGGAGAGACTGACCCCGCTGTCGCCCTTGTAGCTGGTGGTCTTCTCGCCGTCCTCCTCGTAGTCGAGCTCCTTCTGGGGCCCGCCGACGATGGAGTACTGCTCGGTCTTCTCGCCGTAGTAGATCCGCTGCTCGTAGTCGCCCAGCTCACCGGTGGAGGGCAGGCCCGACTCGGTGAAGTCCGGGGACCCCGTCGGGTTGGTGCCGGTGGTGGTGCCGCGGGCCGCGATAGCGCCGTAGCCGTGGGTGTACGTGAAGTGGTCGTTGATCCAGTTCCGCTTGGGCAGGCCCTGGATGTTCAGCTCACGCAGACCGATGATCGTGTCCTGCTCCTTGCCGTCCTCGCCCTTGTAGCGGTCGACGTCGAGCGTCTTGGGGAACTGGTAGTAGTTCCTCCGCTGCTGGAGCTGCTGGAAGGCCGGGGAGACCACGTTGGGGTCCATCACGCGGTAGCTGGCAGCCGTGTTGGCGGCGGCACGCAGCTTGGTGTCATCCGTCGTGGTGGCCTGGCCCGAGTAGTCCTCCATCACGGCGTCATCGATGTCGTACGCATCGCGTGTCGCGTCGATGTTCTTCTGGATGAAGGGTGCTTCCTTGGCCTGCTCGTTCGGCTGGACCTGGAACTTCTGCACGATCGCCGGGTAGAGCCCGCCGATCAGGATCGCCGAGAGCACCATCAGGCCGAAGCCGATGACCGGCAGCTGCCAGGTGCGGCGCCAGAGCGTCGCGAAGAACAGCACGGCGCAGATCGCCGCGATGCAGAACAGGATGGTCTTCGCCGGGAGATAGGCGTTGGCGTCGACGTACCGCAGGCCCGTCCAGTTCTCCGCGGCCTTGAAGTCACTGGACTTCACCGCGAGCCCGTACCGGTCGAGCCAGTAGGCCACGGCCTTCAGGGAGACGAAGATGCCGAGCAGCACCGAGAGGTGGCCGGTGGCCGCTCCGGTGGCGCGGGCGCCGGGGCTGGTGATGCGCAGCCCGCCGTACAGGTAGTGGGTCAGGGCGGCGGCGATCAGCGAGAGCACGGTCGCCGCGAAGCCGAAGCCCAGCAGGAAGCGGTAGAACGGCAGGTCGAAGGCGTAGAAGGCGACGTCCAGCTGGAACTGGGGGTCCTTCTGGCCGAACGGCACGCCGTTGATGTACATCAGCCACGTGCGCCACTGGCCGGAGGCGGATGCTCCGGCGATCAGCCCGACGAGCGCGGTGACGGCGAGCAGCACCCACTTCTTGAAGGGGGCGACGCTCATGCGGTAGCGGTCCAGGCTCTGCTGCTCCAGCGACATCGCGCTCAGCGGCGGCCGGAGCCGGTGCGCGAGCCAGATGTTCACGCCGATGGCCAGGGCCATCAGCAGTCCGAAGACGAGGAACAGTCCGATCTTGGTCCACAGGGTGGTGGTGAAGACGGAGGAATACGCGACCGACCGGTACCAGAGCCAGTCCGTCCAGAACCCGGCGAACATGACGAAGGCCATGGCGAGAACCGCCAGGACCCCCAAGGTCATGAGCAGGGTACGGACGCGCCGGGACGGGCGGCCGACACTGATCCGTGGCCCCGTGGGGCCTCCGCCGCGGTCCGGCATCTGGAAAGCCAACGTGCGCACCTCGAAGTTCGCGGGTCGTGTGGAGCGGGCCTCAGCGGTAGCAGAGCCCACCTATGCAACTTACTGAAGCTTTACCTAGTTCCCGATACCGGGGCCGAAGGAGGCAGGATATTGCCCATGCCCAACGTTTCCCCCGCAGGACCCCCGATGGCCGCGAGCCCGCTCACCGTCGCCGTCCTCGAAATCGACGCCTATGCCTCCACTCTCGGCTGGGACCAGCCCGCCCGGCTGTTCGCCCTGGTCGACACCGCCCGGCTGCGGGTCCAGGAGCCCGCTCTGGCCACTCAGCTCGGGCTGGACGACGCCGCCTCCACGACCGCTTCCCTCACCCCGATCGAGCAGGACGAGCTTCCCGCCGGTACCGCCCTGGACGAATTCCTCGGCACCATCGCCTGGCCCGACGCCGTGGTCGGCTGCGCCATGACCGTGGAGCGGCTGATGCTGCCGCCGTCCGCCGAGGCCTCCGTACCGGAGGGGCTCAGCGACAAGAAGCTCACCCAGTGGGTGGCCAAGCACCCCGACCGGCAGGAGGTGCGGATGACGGTGGCCGTACTGCGGGACGGGGCGCGCGAGTCCGCCGTACGGCTGCGCGAGAAGGACTCCCCCACGGAGGTGCTGACCGGAGCGGGTCTGGTCCCGGGGCTCGCCGAAGCCCTCGCGGCGACGTTCGAGTCCTGACCGGCCCCTTCGGGTTCTGACCGGCCTTTTCGAGTGCTGGCCGGCCCCTTCGGGTTCTGACCGGCCTCTTCGAGTGCTGGCCCAGGGGACGTTCGGCTTCCGGCCCCTGGGCTGTTCGAGGTTCTGCCCCGGATCCATGTCCCCGGTCCGCCCGTTCGTGGCGGGCCGGGGGCGGGTCGGGCCGGGGCGTGGCGGTCAGCCGGCCGAGCAGCTAGGCAGCGCGTCGGTCTTCCCGGCGCTGATCTTCTCCAGCGACTTCACGGCGTCGTCGAGGGTCTTGACCCGGACCAGCGTCAGCCCGTCCGGGGTGTCCGCGGCGGCCGCGGCGCAGTTCTCGTCGGGCGTCAGGAAGTAGCTCGCGCCCTCGTCACGGGCGCCGACCAGCTTCATGGTGATCCCGCCGATCGGGCCGACCTTGCCCTCGTCGTCGATGGTCCCGGTGCCCGCGATGAACTTGCCGCCGGTCAGACTGCCCGGGGTGAGCTTGTCGATGATGCCCAGCGAGAACATCAGACCGGCGCTGGGCCCGCCGACGTCCGCGAGCTTGATCTCGATCGTGAACGGGAACCTGTGGTCCGTCCCGGCCCTGATGCCGACGATCGCCCGGTCCTTCCCGCCCTCCTCCGAGGCGGGCGCCCTCTCGGTGGTGATGGTGACCTTCCGGTCGCCCTCGGGGGTCCGGCCGGCCTTCTCGGCGGCGGCCGCCTCCTTCGCCGGGATGATGGTGAACGTGACGTCCTCGCCGGGCTTGTGCTTGGTCACCAGCTCGGCGACGTCGCCCGGCTCCTTGACCTCGGTGGAGTCGACGGCCTTGATCACGTCACCCGCGTGCAGCTTGCCCTCGGAGGGGCTGTCCTTGACCACGCTGGCGACGATGACCTGGGTGGCGACGGGGATGTCCAGCTCCCTCAGGGCGGCCACCTTGGCGCTCTCCTGGGACTGGCTGAACTCCTCGGCGTTCTCCTGGGTGGACTGCTCCTCGGTCTTGCCGTCCGGGTAGAGCGTGTCGTGCGGGACGACGACGCTGTCGTGGGCCAGCCAGCCGTAGACGGCCTGGCCCAGGTTCATCCGGTAGTCCGCTCCGGTGACCCGGACCGTCGTCATGTTGAGGTTCCCGGTGGTCCGGTACGTGCCGGGGCCCTCGATCCGCAGGACCGGCTCGCCACGCGTCTCGCCCAGGGTGTTCACCGTCGGCCCGGGAGACATCTCCGCGTACGGCACGTTGATGAGCAGACCTGTGCAGCACAGCACGATGAGAAGGAGGGTGGAGGCGAGCATCGTCGCGGTGCGGCGTGGCATGGAACGACAGTACGGGAAGGGTCTGTCGGTGCACCGCCGGGGCCGGTCCGTACGGGGAGGGCCGAGAACGCGGCGGAAAGAAGGTCACGCGGCGTCCGGCGGCCTCGGGAAGCCTCAGAGAGCCTCGGAACCGGAGTGCGATTTCTCCATCGCGTCACGGAACCTGGCATACCCGGCGAGTTCGGTGACATCGCCGGTCGTGCGATTGCGAGCAGCCCACGTCGCCCATATCGCACCGCCGACAGCAGCGAAAAGGGGAATCAGCAACCAAGCGAGTGCCGCCATCACGACCTCCCTACCCCATGAGCGACCGAGTGATCGATCTGCAGATTAACGATCCGGAAGACCAACGCTCGTGGCAGGGGTGCGGTTACGCAAATCGGGGCTGATCCGCCCCGGTCCGGTTTGCGCTCAGCAGGCCCCGACCCACTCCTCCGTGCCGTCGGAGAAACGCTGGTGCTTCCAGATCGGAACCTCGTGCTTGAGGTCGTCGATGAGCTTGCGGCAGGCCGCGAAGGCCTCCGCGCGGTGCGGGCAGGCGACGGCGACGACCACCGCCAGATCACCCACCTCCAGTTCACCCACCCGGTGGACGGCGGCGAGGCCGCGGACCGGGAAGTCGGCGACGACCTTCTCCGCCACTCGGCGCAACTCGTCCTGGGCGGAGGGATGGCAGGAGTAGCCCAGCGCACCGACGTCCTGTCCGCCGTCGTGATCGCGCACGGTGCCGACGAAGAGGGCGATGCCGCCCGCGCTGTCGTCCCCGACGGCACGGAAGACCTCGTCGACGGAGAGCGCGGTCTCCCGGATCGCCAGCAGCCGGATGGGGTCCGCTGCCGCCTGCTCGCCGGGGTGGTCCTGAGTGCGTGCCATGCCCCCATCGTGCCGTACGCCACCGACATCGTGGAATTGCCTGTTCACCCGGCGGACGCACAGCCGCGTTGGAGCCTCCTACAGGCCGTCTGCGGGCCCCTGCGGACGCGGTCGGATGCGGACGCGGTCAGATGCGGCGGCGGGCCTTGCGGGCGCGGCGGACCAGGGCGGCCGTACCGAGCAGGGCGACGGTGGCACCCGCGGCGGTGGCCGTGGCGGCGGTGGCGTCCTTGCGGCCGAGGCGGCGCCCGGCGACCGTGTGGCGTCCCTCGACCTCTTCGAGGAGCGCTCCGAGGACCTCCTCGTTGGTCCACTTGGGCCGCCATCCCGCGTCGTGCAGACGGCTCACGCTGACCACCCAGGGGTGCATCGTGTACGCGAGGTCCCCGGCCGGGGACGGGGTGAGCCCGATCCGGTGCAGCCGGGCGGCCGCCCCCAGGGCGACGGCGGAGGGCAGCTCCATCCGGCGTACGCCGCTGAGCTCCTCGACCTCCTCCTGTTCGAGCCAGCCGTCGCAGCCGACCGCGAGCTCCCCGTCGATCTTCTCCAGGGCGGCGTACTCCAGGGCCGTCACCAGGTCCTCGACATGGCAGAACTGCCAGGTGGGGCGGGAACCGGCGACAACCAGGAGACGCGGTGACTCGAAGTAGCGGGTCAGCGCGGTGTCGGTGCCGCCGACCAGGACGGTGGGGCGTACGACGGTGACGTTGAGCCCGGGGTGGGCGCGGGGCGCGCGGCGGCCGAGCCGTTCGATCTCCAGGAGGTCGCCGACGCCGGTGGCCTCGGCGGTGGCGCGCAGCTCGGCGTCCTCGGAGAGGGGCACGTCGTTGTCGGGCAGCGCCCCGTAGACCATCGCCGAGGTGCACAGCACGACCCGGCGGACCCCGGCGGCGGCCGCTGCGGTGAGGACGGTCTGGGTGCCCCGTACGTTGTACGCGGTACGGGCGGCGGGGTCGGTCTCCAGGTCGAGATCGAGCGCCAGGTGCACCACGACGTCCGCGCCGCGCAGCTTCTCCGCAATGGCCGGGTCGCGGACGTCCAGGATGTGCCAGGTCGCCTCGGAGACCTCTCCGCGGCGTTCGTCGATCGCGATGACCTGCTTGATCTCGTCGGATGCGGCGAGATGGGCGGTCAGCAGCTCACCCACGCCGGTCGCGGCACCGGTGACCGCGACCACGGGGCCCCGGTTCCTGGGGGTCCTGGGGTGTTTCTTTTCGGATGTGCTTTCGGGCGAGGGGTCGGTCAGGTTTCGCGCTGCGCGAACCTGCGGATCTGGGGAACTCACCGGGCGTCTCCAGCGGTTGTCTTCAGTACGTACCCGAATGACGCGTACGTACCAGGTGGCGTCCATCCTGCCGCAGGCCGGGAGTCGGCGGAGCACTGAGGCCCGAAGCGGGCGTGGTGTCTACGCTGGATGGTGATGTCGGGCAGTCGCCGCCGGTTCGAGCCGGCGGCCCTACGAGCCGAGGAAACCCGTGAGTGACACCCCATTCGGATTCGGCCTTCCGCCGGAGGAGCCGGAGAACGGCGACGAGGGCAAGAAGAAGGACCCCACCGAAGGTGGGCAGAGCGCGGGCGGGCCGGGGAACCCGTTCGGCTTCGGGCCGGGGGCGGGCGGGGACAACCCGTTCGCCGCGATGTTCGGCTCGATGAACCCGAACGATCTCGGTGCGGCCTTCCAGCAGCTCGGCCAGATGCTGAGCTACGAGGGCGGTCCCGTGAACTGGGACATGGCCAAGCAGATCGCCCGCCAGACCGTCTCCCAGGGGACGCCGGACGGCACCAAGGACGCGAGCGTCGGCCCGTCCGAGCGGACGGCGGTCGACGAGGCGCTGCGGCTGGCCGATCTCTGGCTGGACGGAGTGACGTCGATGCCCTCCGGTTCGGTCTCCACCGTGGCGTGGAGCCGCGCGGAGTGGGTCGAGGCCACGCTGCCCGCCTGGCAGCAGCTGGTCGACCCGGTGGCCGAGCGGGTGGGCGCGGCGATGGGCGATGTGCTGCCCGAGGAGATGCAGGCCATGGCGGGCCCGCTGATCGGCATGATGCGGTCCATGGGCGGCGCCATGTTCGGCCAGCAGATCGGGCAGGCCGTGGGTGTGCTGGCCGGTGAGGTGGTCGGTTCCACCGATATCGGGCTGCCGCTCGGCCCGGCGGGCAAGGCCGCGCTGCTCCCGCTGAACGTGGCGCGGTTCGGCAAGGACCTCAGCGTCCCGCAGGACGAGGTGCGGCTGTATCTGGCCCTGCGCGAGGCCGCCCACCAGCGGCTCTTCGCCCATGTGCCGTGGCTGCGCTCGCACCTGTTCGGCGCGGTCGAGTCGTATGCGCGGGGCATCAAGGTCGACACCAGCAAGCTGGAGGACGTCGTCGGCCAGTTCGACCCCTCGCAGCCCGAGCAGTTGCAGGACGCCCTTCAGCAGGGCATGTTCCAGCCCGAGGACACGCCCGAGCAGAAGGCGTCCCTGGCCCGTCTGGAGACGGCTCTCGCGCTCGTCGAGGGCTGGGTGGACGCGGTGGTCCACGAGGCCGCCAAGTCCCGGCTGACCTCGTCGGACGCCCTGCGCGAGACGATGCGCAGGCGCCGTGCCTCCGGTGGTCCGGCCGAGCAGACGTTCGCCACGCTCATCGGTCTCCAGCTGCGCCCGCGCCGGCTGCGGGACGCCTCGCGCCTGTGGGCCTCGCTCACCGACGCCCGGGGCCTGGAGGGCCGGGACGCGCTGTGGGCGCACCCGGACATGCTGCCGACCGCCCATGACCTGGACGACCCGGACGGCTTCGTCCACCACGAGCAGGCGGACTTCTCCGAGCTGGACAAGATGCTCGGCGAGGCCGCGAAGGGCCCGCAGAAGCCCGCCGACGGCAACGAGGGCGTCGAGGACAAGGGCGAGGACGGCAAGGACGGCCGCGACCAGTGACCTTGCACGACGACGCCACCCTCGTACTGAAGGGTTACGCCCCCGAGGGCGAGGGCGGTGACCAGGCGGAGCTGCGCCAGGCCTACCTGGACCATCTGGCACTCCACGCCGACGGCATGTGGAAGGCGTGCGGGGCCGGGCATGTGACGGCCAGCGCCCTGGTGATCGATCCGGAGCGGGAGAAGGTGCTGCTCACCCTGCACCGCAAGCTCCGGATGTGGCTCCAGATGGGCGGGCACTGCGAGGAGCAGGACGCCACCCTGGAGGCGGCGGCGCTCCGTGAGGCGACGGAGGAGTCCGGCATCACGGGGCTCACCCTGCTGCCGGGCGGCCCGGTCCGGCTGGACCGGCACGCCATTCCCGCGCCCTGCAACTGGCACCTCGACGTGCAGTACGCCGCGCTGGCCCCGGCCGGAGTGGCGGAGCGGATCAGCGAGGAGTCCCTGGAGCTGCGCTGGTTCGGGTACGGGGACGTGTCCGGGGTAGCCGACGCCTCCGTCGTACGGCTGCTGGAGGCGACACGCGCCCGGCTGTAGCGGCGGGGCTTCATCGATACGCGTAAGGGGCGGCCTCTATAGAGGCCGCCCCTTACCGCTGTGCTCTGCGGGTACCGGTCAGCTCCAGGCGTTGTTCTGGTTCTGGCCGTAGGCGCCCTGCTGGCCCACGCCGAACTGGGCGCGGGCGCCCTGGCCGATCTGGGCGTTCTGCGGGGGCATGACCTCGCTCGGCTGGACCAGGGCGAAGCCCTGGCCGAGGAAGCTGAGCTCCCAGCCCTCCCCGGTGTTGCCGCGCCGCCGGAAGACGCCGGAGGAGTGCGTCTGGGCCTGCATCTGCACCCGCAGGGCGCTGGACCAGGCGACGATCGCGTCGGCGTCCACATTGACGTACTTCTCCGGCGTGACCTGCATCATCAGGGGCTGGCCGGAGGTCATGAGCGCGACCTTGCCGGTGCCGGAGATGTTGAGCTGGTACTTGCCGCTGCCGGAGATCCCGTACTGGCTGTCCACCGCGATGACCTCGGTGTGCAGCGAGGAGTCGAGCGCGAGGACGTAGGAGCTGTCCACGGTCATCCCCTCGCGGTCGACATCCACGACGTGGATGTACTGGGCGAGGTTGGCGAAGAAGACGGTGCCCTGGCCGGAGACCCGCATCAGGTCGAGGCCCTCACCGGTGTGCGCGCGGGCGCTGCGCTGCCCATGCGACTGGTACTCGCCGTCGAAGTCCATCAGGCCCTGGTAGGCGACCATGGCGCCCTTGCGGGCGAGGACGTCGTCCTGCCCGGTCAGCGCCACCCGCAGGAGCTGCGGGTTCTGGACCGTGTACCGGTCCTGGGACTGCTGCTCGGTGTGGCTGAAAAGCGGACTCTGCATGGTGTGTTCTCCTCCCCTCAGTTCCGGATCCGCAGGCGGTCCGTACTGTCCTCGCTCGGCTGGACGACGACGATGCCCTCCCCGGAGAAGGCCATCTGGTACGCCTCCCCGCTGCCCCGGCCGATCAGCGCCCCGGCCTTGAAGCTGCGCTTCCCCTTCACCTTGAGGTGCGTGGACCAGGCGACCAGGGCGTCGGGGTCGACATACGTCTCGTCCTCGCCGCGTCCGCAGTCGACGACGATCGGGGTGCCCCGGGAGGTGATGGCGACCCATCCGGTGCCCTGGACGACGACGTTCCACAGCCCCTGGCCGGCGAACTTGGCCATCCCCTTGACCCGCTCGACGCTCCAGGTGAGGTGGGCGTCGTAGGCGAGGAGGTTGGTGCCGTTGACCGAGATGGACTCGTTGTTCAGGTTGATGACGACCACGTCGGCGCCGTAGTCGGCGAGGTAGAGCAGTCCGTCGCCGGAGCACTTCATGACGGGCGCGCCCTCGCCGGTGATCCACTGGGAGGCGATCTGCCGGACGGCAGGCGGGTTGGGCTCGTACTGGATGAAGCCTTCGTACGCCACCATCGAGCCGGTGCGCGCGTAGAGGTCCTGCCCGGAGGCCATGGCGACCTTGAGCATGGCCGAGCCGTGGTTCTCCATCCGGGCCGTGACGGGGGTCGGGACGTAGCCCGCGAGTTGCTGGTTCATGACGGGCTCCCTCTAGACCTCGTAGGGCTGGACGACGATGAAGTTGCCGGGGGCTCCCCGGAACTGGAGGTTCACGGCCTCGCCGCTGTGCCCCGGGTAGGCGTTGCGGCGCAGCCGGACCTGGCTGGAGACGATCACCTGGGAGGCGGCCGACCACGCCACCACCGCGTTGCAGTCGGCGAACGTGGTGGGGGTGACCGGCAGGACGACCGGGGTGCCGTGGGTCTTGATGATCACGGTGCCGGTGCCCTGGAACTGCATGGTGAACAGGGCGCCGCCGGGGATGCCGTGCCCCTCGACCCGGCGGACCTCGTACTGGAGGGACTCGTCGAAGGCGAGGACGCTCTCGGCGGAGACGCAGATGGCGTCGCCCTGGAGCTCGATGGGGTGCAGATACGAGCCCTCCTCGGCGAGGAATACCTGACCGCGGCCGGTACACCGCATCAGCTGCATCTCCTGGCCGGTGGCGTTGCCGACGACCCGGCCGACGAAACCGGCTCCCTTGTAGCCGAAGTCGACCTTGCCCTGGTACATCACCATGCTGCCCTGGCGGGCCAGCACCCCGGTGCCGCCGATGGTCAGGTCCACGCGCATGAGCTGCTGGTTCTGCGGGGTCCAGCGCTGCCCGGTGGGGGTCTCCTTGTACTTCTGGAGGGCCGCCTGGAGCCCGGCACCGGCCGCCGGAACGCCCTGGGGCACGCCTTGCGGCACGCCGGGGGGCTGCTGCCCGAAGGGGGGCGGGGCGGGCTGCCCGTACGGGGCCGGTACCGGCTGACCGTAGGGCGCGGGCGCGGGCTGGCCGTAGGGGGCGGGCGCCGGCTGACCGTAGGGGGGTGTGGGCGGGGCGCCCTGGCCCGGGATCTGGCCGGGGGGCTGGCCGAACTGCGGCTGCGGGGGCGGGGGCGGCTGGTGACCGGGCTGGCCGTACGGGGGCGGGGCCAGGGGCGCCTGCGGGGTGAGCGGGGCCGCGATGGTGGGCGCGGCGTGCATCGGCTGCTGGGGCGCGGGGGCGGGCGCGGGCGGGGCGCCGAAGGACGGTGCGGGCTGCGGGGCCTGGGGGGCGGGTGGGGCACCGAAGGCCGGAGGCTCGGCGGCCGGGGCGGGCGGCGGGGCGAATCCCGGGGCTGCCTGCGGGGCGGCGGCCGGTGCCTCTTCCTCCTCGGCGACCTCGCCGCCGAAGTTCTTCAGGAGCGCTTCGAGACCGCCGTCGAAGCCCTGGCCGACGGCGGCGAAACGCCAGACGTCCTTCAGGTAGAAGTCACCGAGCATCACCGCGCGCTCGGTGGTGAACTCCGAGCCGGTGAAGGCGTATCTGACCACTTCCTCGCCGCCCGCGACGATCCGGATGTACCCGGGGCCGACCTGCGACATCTGGCCCGGTCCGTCGATCGTCGCGGTGAAGGAGAGCTTCTGGATGGCGGCCGGGATGCGGTCGAGCGTGACGCGGAAGGACTCGGTGTCGCCGGACTGCGCGCCGAGGAGCTGAATGGACTCCTCGGGCGATTTCGGCTGGTTGAAGAAGATGAAGTACCGGTCGTCCGAGAGCTGTTCGTCGGCGTCCAGACCGAAGCAGCTGATGTCGAAGGTCAGCCCAGGGGCGGCGATCTGCACACCTACGTACAGATCTGTCCCCGGTGTGAGATCACTGAGCTTGGCCTTGTGGCCTCGTTGGAATTCCCTGGCCATACGTAACGACCGTCCCCCATCCCGAAGGTGTATGCGTCGCGTCAGGCTAACCGCAATCGCCGACATCCGGCCAAGCCGGTACACACCCGGTACAGAATCGCCGGACGCGGACCGTCGCAACCCCCGAACGCGCCGGTCTCACTCCTCGCGCGCGGCCGGCAGACGGGGCAGCCGATCGGCCGCCACCACTCCTTCGAGGTAGCCGCGGGCCCGCTCGGTGCGGGGGTACGCCTCCAGCAGCCGCCAGAACTCCGGGCCGTGGCCGGGCACGAGCAGATGGGCCAGCTCATGGGCGAGTACGTAGTCGACGACGTACTCCGGCATGCCCTGGAGCCGGTGCGAGAGCCGGATGCTGCCCTCGGCAGGGGTGCACGAGCCCCAGCGGGTGTTCTGGTTGGTCACCCAGCGCACCGAGGCGGGCCGCGCCCGGCCGCCGAAGTACTGGGCGGACAGGCACTCGGCCCGCTCCGTGAGCTCGGCGTCACCGAGGACCCGTCTGCTCTCCTGGGCCGCGAGCTTGTCGAGCATCACTCCCACCCAGCGCCGCTCCTCGGCCTCCGACATCCGGGCAGGGATCAGCACGATCGTGCGGTCGCCCTCCCGGTACGCGGAGACCGACTTCCTGCGCCGGGTACTCCTGCGGACCTCGACCGCGCTCGTCGCCGAGGCGCGGGGCGCACGGGCGGCCGCGCCGCGCTGATGGCTTGCGGCACTGCGCGCGGGGGTCTCCCCGGCGACGCCGGGTGACGGGTCTGCGGGCACGCCTCGACGTTACCCGCTGTATGTGGGGGAAGTCCCGCCTCCGGGTCCGTTCACCTCCGATGCCCGCCATTCCTCCGCACGACGGGCGGCCTGCCCGCGCCATGACCCGCACCATTGCCCACGCCATGACCCGCACCGTTGCCCGCACCATTTGAACGACTAATACCCCCTACCTGTGGATAACTCCGCGCACGCTTCGCCGACGGCGCGCATTCTGGCAATGGCTCGACGCGACCGGGAATCCTCCCGGCACGCGGTCACGACACCGATCGGGGGGAAAGCCGTGCGTCTCGGGGGAGAAGTCCCGCATCCGATGCTGAAGCCCGCGCTGCGCCGTGCGTGGCGCGGACGGAACACCGTGCAATTCGGGGTGACACCGGCACACGCCGTGACACTCGGCCCGGTGGACATCGCCACAGGGAGCTTTCTGGAACTGCTCGACGGAACGCGCGGCCTGCCGCTGCTGCGCGAGGAGGCGCGCGCCCTCGATCTGTCGGACCGTCATGTGGACGTCCTGGTGCGGCGGCTGGCGGAGGCGGGCCTGCTCGACGATGTACGGGCCGGTGGGCCACAGGCGGATGTGCTGTGCCGGCGGGCCGAGGTGATGGAGCGTCAACGCCCTGATGTGGCCTCGCTCTCCGTCGTCCATCCCGGACCGGGCGAGGGTCTGCGCCGGATGGCGGCCCGGCGGGCGATGCGGGTCCAGGTGCGGGGTGCGGGCCGGGTCGGTGCGTCGGTCGCGGCGGTGCTGTCCGGGGCGGGGGTGGGCCGGGTGGAGGTGCTGGACGGGGG
The DNA here is from genome assembly GCF_042750035.1 of Streptomyces sp. NPDC059452. NCBI lineage: Bacteria > Bacillati > Actinomycetota > Actinomycetes > Kitasatosporales > Streptomycetaceae > Streptomyces > Streptomyces sp. NPDC059452. The sequence goes on along the minus strand of NZ_JBHYVE010000002.1, from coordinate 441,849 downwards.
CCGGGCCGAGCCGGCGGACGTGGCTCCGGCCGGGCTCCCGCCCGCGGCCGTGGGGGAACGGCGCGATACGGCGGCCCGTCGGCTGGTGCGCCGGGCTGCCCCCGGGCCCGCGCCCCGGTCGCGGGCGGCGGAGGCGGACCGGGGCGCGGCCGGTGGGCCGCCGGGCCTGTCGGCGGGTGGGGAGCCCGGTCTGTCCCTGATCGTCGTCGCGCCCCGGGACGGCCTCTCGGTGTACGCGCCGGTCCCGGACATCGCGGCGCCCTGGATCGCGTCCGGGACTCCGCACCTCTACGCGGGAGTGATCGAGGCCACGGGGGTGGTCGGGCCGCTCGTGCTCCCGGGCGGCACGGGGTGCGCGGGATGTCTGGAGCTGCACCGCGCGGACCGGGATTCGCAGTGGCCCCGGATGCTGGCGCAGTGGCGCTCGGGGCGGCGGGGAGCGGTGCCCGCCTGCGATCTGGGGCTGGCCACGGCGGTCGCCGGTCTCGCCGCGGCGCACGCCCTGTCCTTCCTGGACGGGGAGCTGCCGGGCAGCACCGGGGCCCGGTGGGAGGCCGCGCTCCCCCTGCTGGACTGGCGCTGCGAGCGGATCGGCCCCCACGCGGACTGTTCCTGCGGTGCGGCGGAGCACGGCAGGGGGGAACGGGCCTCCGACGCGATTTCGGCTCAGGACACAATGGCCGGGTGACCGCCGTCGACGGGTGACACCGGAGGATCAAGCGGCACGGCAGTCTGGGAACTGGAGGGGCACATGTCTGATCTTCCCCGGAAGGCGGTTACACGTACCGCCAAACTGGCCGCGCTCCCGCTCGGCTTCGCCGGCCGTGCCACATGGGGTCTGGGCAAGCGGATCGGCGGCAGATCCGCCGAGCTGGTCGCCCGCGAGGTGCAGCAGCGCACGGCGGACCAGCTGTTCAAGACCCTGGGCGAGCTGAAGGGCGGGGCGATGAAGCTGGGCCAGGCGCTGTCCGTCTTCGAGTCGGCGCTCCCCGAGGAGGTCGCGGGCCCCTATCGCGCCGCGCTGACCAAGCTGCAGGAGGCGGCGCCGCCCCTGCCCGCCCACACGGTCCACGCGGTGCTCGCCGAACGGATCGGCGAGGAGTGGCGGGAGTATTTCCTGGAGTTCGAGGACAAGCCGTCGGCCGCCGCCTCGATCGGGCAGGTGCACCGGGCGGTGTGGCACGACGGGCGCGAGGTCGCCGTGAAGGTGCAGTATCCGGGTGCGGGCGAGGCCCTGCTCTCGGACCTCACCCAGCTCAGCCGCTTCGCCCGGCTGCTCGGCCCCCTGGTGCCGGGGATGGACATCAAGCCGCTCATCAAGGAGATGCGCGACCGGGTGTCGGAGGAGCTGGACTACGAGCTGGAGGCGCAGGCCCAGCGGGAGCACGCGGCGGAGTTCGCGGACGATCCCGATGTGGTGATCCCGGGGGTGGTGCACCAGTCCGACCAGGTGCTGGTGACGGAGTGGATCGACGGGATCCCGCTGGCCGAGGTCATCGCGGACGGTACGGAGGAGCAGCGGGACCGGGCCGGACAACTGCTGGCGCGCTTCCTCTTCTCGGGCCCGGCACGCACCGGCCTCCTCCACGCCGACCCGCACCCGGGGAACTTCCGGCTGCTGCCGGCTGCGGGGAGCGATCTGGGCGGCTCGGACGGGGAGGCCGCCCCGGACGGTGCCTGGCGGCTGGGGGTGCTGGACTTCGGTACGGTCGACCGCCTTCCGGGCGGGCTGCCGGGGACCATCGGTGAATCCCTGCGGATGACGCTGGAGGGGAACGCCGCCGCGGTGTACGGGCTGCTGCGGGAAGAGGGCTTCGTGAAGGAGTCGGTCGCCCTGGAGCCGGACGAGGTGCTCGACTACCTGCTCCCGATCATCGAGCCCGCGCAGGTGGAGGAGTTCACCTTCTCCCGGGGCTGGCTGCGGGACCAGGCCGCCCGGATAGCTGATCCGCGCTCCCCCGCCCATCAGCTCGGCAGGCAGCTGAACCTTCCGCCGTCCTACCTCCTGATACACCGGGTGACGCTCAGCACGATCGGGGTGCTGTGCCAGCTCGGTGCGGCGGTCCGGCTGCGGGACGAACTCGAAGCGTGGCTGCCCGGGTTCGTGGCGGAGCCGGAGCTGTCCGAGGCCGTCCCGGAGACCGAGGAGCTGGAGACCGTCCCGGAGGGCGACCGGTAGCCGGGGGCCGAGGAGGCGGGGGGCGTGCCGGAGGGCGGCCGGTAGCCGGGGCAGCACCGGGGCGGGGCGGGGTGTCCGGTCACCACCAGAGGGAGTCGAGGCGGCTCTCGATCGCTCTGATGTGGAGACGGGCACAGGTCTCGCAGAAGTGGAGGCGGCGGCCGTCCTCCACGGAGGAGATCCAGGTCACCGGGGCCGTCCCGCCTTCGGCCGCGGTGCCGCAGCGGGCGCAGACCACAGGTCCGGCAGCCGGTGGTTCAGCCGGTCGATCGGGGGGATGCGTCTCCTCGTCCACGTCGTGACGATATCCCCGCCACCGGAACCGGGCAGCACAACGCACCGCGGGGCCGTCCTCGTTCGGACGGCCCCGCGGTGGGGTGGTGGCTGCTCACCGGGCAGAGCGGTTGCCCGGTGAGCAGCCGTGGTGCTGCTCCTGCGTGGAGCGGAGAGGTGGGGCCTCTCAGTGCATGACGGCCATGGCCAGCGCCCGGCGGGCGCGCAGCGAGGCGCGCTCCGCTCGGCGCTGCATCCGGCGGGCGACCATGAGACGCGCCGCCTGGCGGTCCCCCTCGGCCTCCCGCAGGCGGTCGCGCATATGCGCACGAGCCAGGGCTTCTGGGATGAGTTGCATCTCGCGGGTCCTGTTCTGGCGCGAGTCGTTCGCGCCGATGATGGTGACGTCAGGGGTGGCGGAGCCGACGGGCTCCTTCGTGGGGGTGGTCATCGGTGCCTGATTCCGGGGGTCATGGGTCTGGGGACGGTCGATCGTTCCGAGGCGCAGCCACCGTGTGGGGGCGGGGGCGCCACAGCCGGCGGTCACGCTGCGACCGGGTTCTTGCGCGGACGGCCACGCGGCCGCTTGCGGGCCACGACGACACCCTGGACGAAGAGCTCGCCGCCCCAGACGCCCCACGGCTCGCGCCGCTCCTTGGCACCGGCGAGGCAGGCCTCGACGAGCGGGCAGGTACGGCAGAGGGACTTGGCGTACTCGACGTCGGCCGGGGACTCGGCGAAGAAGACCTCGGGGTCGTACGAGCGGCAGGGGACGGGTACGCCGAGGTTCTCGATGGCGTCGTCGAGCGCGGTGAGCGCGGTGAGGGGGAGCAAGGTGGAGTCCTCCGTGGAGCCGGGCGGGGAGATCGTGTCGGACTGCGGTACTGACGGGGCGTGCGTTTCGAGTTGCACGGTGGGTGGTGTCCTCGTCTGGTCGTGCCGGCCTGTTGGCCGGTTGGCGGCTGGTACTGCTGGCCCGAGGCGCCTTCGGTCCGTCTCGTCCGTTCGGACAAAACAAAAGGGCCGCGGATCCCGAGTGGGGTTCCGCGGCCCTGAGGCGCCGGCCTGATGCTGCATCAGGCTGGATCGCTCCAGGGTTCAGGCCCACGGAAGGCCCACATCGTGTGGTGCTGCTGCGTCTGCTTCTTGGCTCCGGCACCGGCTGCCGCAAAGGCATAGGCCTGAGCCTGTGCATCCTTCGCTACTGCTGCCGCCGGTGCCTCGATCGGTCGCTCATTGCGCTCCCGCATCACGGGGAGGCTCGCCAGGGACAGCGGGCTGACGGCGGAGATGCCGGACAGACCGGTGGCGCGGAGCGAAGCAGCCGAGGAGCGGGTGAGGCCGAGCGAGCAGGCGGAGACGACCGAAAGACCGGTCATTTTCTGGGTTTCGATGATGCTGATCACTTCAATCGCCTCCTCTCGGCGTCTAGGGTGACCGGCCGGAGCCGGTCGCGCGTATTCGGATAAGTACAGCACGGAATCAGGGCTTCAGAGAAGTCGCTGTTCCCGTGGTTAAGAACCTATGGTGACGACTGGTGCGGGCGCAAACTATTTTCTGGACGAGTTTTTCTCAGCTCTCCCCGTCACCCTCCCCGGGCTCCTCACCAACCGTCTCACCTGCGCAGATGGCGAGTACGTCGGCTCCGAAACGGGTCAGCTTCCGGTTTCCGACCCCGGCGATGACGACCAGCTCCCCCTCGGTGGCGGGCACGGCCTCGGCGATGGCCATCAGGGTCTTCTCGGTGAAGACGCAGTAGTCCGGCTGGCTCAGCCGGGCCGCCTGGCCCGCGCGCCAGTCGAGCAGCCGTCCGTACAGCGCCTCGTCCATGTCGGACGGGCACTCCTCGCACCGCATCAGCTTCATCTCGCCCGCGTCGGTGAGGGTCCGGCCGCAGACCCGGCACCGCACCGGCTGCCGGGGCTTGCGCTCGACGGCCTCGGTCCGCCCGGCCGCCGCCGCGACCCGGCCGGAACCCCGGTCGATCCCGCCGCCGCCTCCGGCCCCGCCCCGGGCGCCGGACGCCGTGGAGCCCGGCCGCAGCCCGTTCAGGAACCGGGTGGGCCTGCGGCTGGCCCGTCCGCCGGGCGAGCGGGCCAGGGACCAGGAGAGCGAGAGGTGGAGGCGGGCGCGGGTGACCCCGACGTACAGCAGACGCCGCTCCTCCTCGACCTGCTCATCGGTCTTGGCGTACGCGATCGGCATCATGCCCTCGGTCAGGCCGACCAGGAAGACCGCGTCCCACTCCAGCCCCTTCGCCGAGTGCAGCGAGGCCAGGGTCACCCCCTGGACCGTCGGGGCGTGCTGGGCGGCGGCCCGTTCGTCGAGCTCGCGGACCAGGTCGGTCAGGGTCGCCCCCGGCCTGGCCGCCTCGAAGTCCTCGGCCAGCCGCACCAGCGCGGCCAGCGACTCCCAGCGGTCACGCACCGCACCCGACCCGGCGGGCGGCCGGGTGGTCCACCCCTTGGTGGAGAGCACCGCCCGCACCTGGGAGGGCAGCCCCTCCGCCCCGTCGAGCAGGGAGTCGTTGCCCCCGGCGCGGGCCGCGCCGCGGAGGGCGGTGCCCGCCTCCCGGACCTCCGCCCGCTCGAAGAACCGCTCGGCCCCGCGCAGCTGGTAGGCCACGCCCGCGTCCGCGAGGGCCTGCTCGTAGACCTCGGACTGGGAGTTGACCCGGTAGAGCACGGCGATCTCCCCGGCCGGGACGCCCGCCGCGATCAGGTCGCGGATGCGCCGGGCGGTGGACTCGGCCTCGTGGGGCTCGTCGGGATACTCCGCGTAGACCGGCTCGGGGCCCTTGTCCCGCTGCGAGACCAGCTCCAGCCGGTGGTCGGCGGCCCTGCCCCGGGCCTGGCTCAGGAGGCCGTTGGCGAGGTGGACGACCTGGGGCGTGGAGCGGTAGTCCCGCACCAGCTTGACCACCGTCGCGTCGGGGTGGCGGGTGCGGAAGTTCAGCAGGTGGTCGGGGGTGGCCCCGGTGAAGGAGTAGATCGTCTGGCTGGCGTCGCCGACGACACAGAGGTTGTCCCGGTCGCCGACCCAGAGGTCGAGCAGCCGCTGCTGGAGCGGGCTCACGTCCTGGTACTCGTCGACGACGAAGTGCTGGTACTGGCCGCGCACGTGGTCGGCGATGTCCTGCCGGTCCTGGAGGATGCCGACGGTGAGCAGCAGCACGTCCTCGAAGTCGATCACTGAGCGGTCGCGCTTGAGCTGCTCGTACGTGGAGTAGATCTGGGTGAGGACCGCCGGGTCGCGGGGGGCGTCCCGCTGGGTCTTCGCCACCGCAGCCGGATAGTCCGCGGGCACGGTCTGGGTGACCTTGGCCCACTCGATCTCGCCGGTGACGTCCCGCAGCTCGTTGCGGTCGAGCCGGAGCTCGCAGCGGGCGGCGGCCTCGGCGACCAGCTGCACCTTCCGCTCCAGCAGCCGGGGCAGCTCACCACCGACTGCTTTCGGCCAGAAATACTGGAGCTGCCGGAGCGCCGCGGAGTGGAAGGTCCGTGCCTGGACCCCGGTTGCGCCGAGCTGCCGGAGCCGTCCGCGCATCTCCCCGGCGGCCCGGTTGGTGAACGTGACGGCGAGGACCGTGGCGGGCTGGAGGATGCCCGCCCGCACCCCGTACGCGATGCGGTGGGTGATCGCGCGGGTCTTCCCCGTACCCGCTCCGGCCAGCACGCACACCGGTCCGTGCAGGGCGAGCGCCACCTCGCGCTGCTCGGGGTCGAGCCCGTCGAGCACGGCGTCCGGGGTCTCGGGAACCTGCGGGAAGAGGGTGGAGTGCGTTGCTGCTGTCACCCCGCCATGCTGCCAGGTCGCACGGGGCGGATGCGGCGGTTGTCCACAGGGGTGAGGTATTCGTCGTACTGATACGTACGGATACGGAGACGGCGGGCACCCCGCACCGGCTGCGGGAATGGTGGCCGCGTCCCGTACGTTCCACTCGGTGCGGGACGGCGGCTGCGGCCGCCGGGCCGCATGTGACGCTGCCGGCCGCGCAGCGGTACGGACGAGACAAGGGAGCGCCAGCGACATGGCGGGCACTGTGACGATGTACAGCACCACCTGGTGCGGCTACTGCCGTCGGCTCAAGGGCCAGATGGACCGCGAGGGCATCGCGTACAACGAGGTCAACATCGAGCACGACGCGGACTCGGCGGCGTTCGTCGAGAAGGCGAATGGCGGAAACCAGACGGTCCCGACGCTCCTGATCGTCTCCCCCTCCGGCACCGAGTCGGTCATGACGAACCCCTCGCTCGCCCAGGTGAAGCAGGCTCTGGCCGCCTGAGCCCCGCGCTCGGCCCACCGGGCTTCCACCACTGCCCCCGGCATCCGCCGGGGGCAGTGGTGTTTCCCTGACGCAGTCGTGTTTCCCTGACGCAGGGGGTGTCCTCGACGCAGGGGGTGTCCCCGACGCAGGGGGTGTCTCCCCGTTCAGTTCGACCGGTTGAAGCTGCCCGGCCTCGGCAGCGGCTTCCCGTACCAGAGCTCGATCAGCCGGGCGGCGATCGAGATGCCGAACGGGGGCATGACCTCGCCGGACTCGAAGGCCGCCGTGAGGTCCTCGCGGGAGAACCAGCGGGCCTCCTCGATCTCCTCACCGTCGACGACGATCTCCGAGGAGGTCGCCCGGGCCATGAAGCCCAGCATCAGGCTGGAGGGGAAGGGCCACGGCTGGCTGGCGATGTACTCGACCTCGCCGACGGTGATGCCCGCCTCCTCGTAGACCTCGCGGACCACGGACTGCTCGATCGACTCCCCCGGCTCGACGAACCCGGCGAGCGTGGAGAAGCGGCCCTCGGGCCAGTGCACCTGGCGGCCCAGCAGCGCGCGGTCCTGGTCGTCGGTGACGAGCATGATGACGGCCGGGTCGGTGCGCGGGTAGTGCTCGGCGCCGCAGGCCTGGCAGCGGCGGATGTGCCCGGCCGCCGCGATGACGGTGCGCTCGCCGCAGCGGGAGCAGAAGCGGTGCAGCCGCTGCCAATTCTCCAGGGCGACCGCGTGCACCATCAGCCCCGCGTCGCGGGGGCCGAGCAGCAGGCCCGCCTCGCGCAGTCCGGCCGGACGGGCCGACTGGTCCATGCGGCCGGGCAGCGAGTCCTTCTGGAGCGCGAAGTAGCTGACACCCTCCTCGTCGGTGCCCAGGAAGTACCGGTGGGTCTCGGTGACCGGGGCCTCGAAGGCCGGGGTCATCACGATCGAGGTGCCCCCCTCGGGGGTGTCGTCGATCAGCACCTGCCCGCCGGAGACGACGAAGACACGGGTCGTCGGGTGGCTCCACGCCACGGCCAGCCACGCCTCGTCGAGACGGTGGTGCGCCGCGCGGTCGATGCCGCTGGGCGCGGTGAGGCCGATCGGGCGGTCTGCGGTGGCGTTGTCGAAGGTGCTCACAGGTGCTTCCTACTCCCCCTGGGCGGATCGGGTGTGCGGAGGTACGTGGAGGTGCGGCGGGTACGGCGGGTACGGCGAGTGCGGCGGCTTCATCGGCTTCAGCAGCGCCATCGGCTTCATCGGCCGAGCGCCGTGGCGAGTTCGCCCCACAGGTACGCGGTCGTCTCCACGCCCTTGAGCAGCAGGTCCAGCTCGACCTTCTCGTTGGGCGCGTGCCAGCCGTCGGAGGGTACGGAGATGCCGAGGAAGAGGACGGGGGCGCCGAGCACATCCCTGAGGTCGGCGGCCGGGCCCGAGCCTCCCTCGCGGGTGAAGAGGATCTTCTTGCCGAAGGCCCGGCCCATCGCACGGGCCACCGCCTGGAGCGCCGGGTGGTCCAGCGGGGTCAGACACGGGCGGGTGGCGGGCTGGAACGTGATCCGGAGCCGGATGCCCGCCGGAATGCGGGACTCCACCCAGGCGCGGACGGTCTCCTGTACGCGGTCGGGGTCCTGGCCGTCGACCAGCCGGAAGCTGATCTTCACCAGGGCGGAGGAGGGGATGATCGTCTTGCTGCCCGTGCCCTGATAGCCGCCGCCGATGCCGTTGACCTCAGCGGTGGGGCGGGCCCAGACGCGCTCCAGCGTGGTGTACCCGGCCTCGCCGGAGGCCGCCTGCGACTTCGCCGTACGCAGCCAGGTCGCCTCGTCGAAGGGCAGCTCGGCGAAGAGGGCCCGCTCGGTGTCGGAGAGGTCGGTGACCCCGTCGTGGAAGCCGGGGATCGCGACCCGGCCGTCCTCGTCGTGGAGGGCGGCGACCAGGCGGGCGACCTCGGTGGCCGGGTTGGGGACGGCTCCCCCGAACGATCCGGAGTGGATGTCCTGGTCGGGGCCGTACAGCTCGATCTCGCACTCCACGAGGCCGCGCATGCCGGTGCAGACGGTCGGGGTCTCCTCGTCCCACATGCCGGTGTCGGAGACGATCACGGCGTCGGCGGCGAGGCGGGCTGCGTGCTGTTCGGCCAGGGCGCGGAAGTTCGCGGAGCCCGACTCCTCCTCGCCCTCGATCAGCAGCTTGAGGTGGACGGCGGGGGTGGTGCGGCCGGTCGCCGCGAGGTGGGCGCGGACGCCGAGGGTGTGGAAGAACACCTGGCCCTTGTCGTCGGCCGCGCCGCGCCCGTACATCCGGCCGTCCCGGACCACCGGCTCGAACGGGTCGGTGTCCCAGCCGTCCTCGCGGGCGGCGGGCTGCACGTCGTGGTGGCCGTAGACCAGGACCGTCGGGGCGTCCGGGTCCTCGCTGGGCCACTCGGCGAAGACCGCCGGGGCGCCGGGCGTCTCCCAGATCTCGGTGACCGGGAAGCCGGTCTCCTTGAGCTTGGTGCTCAGCCATTCGGCGCTGCGCCGTACGTCCCCGTCGTGCTCCGGCTGCGCGGATACGGACGGGATGCGCAGCCACTCGGCGAGGTCGTCGAGGAAGGCTGCGCGGTGCTGTTCGGTGTACGTACGGACGGCGCTGTCCGGGGTCTCGCTCATGCTCTTGAGCCTATCCGTCCCGCGGGGCGGGCTCGTCCAGCAGGATCCGCTCCAGCTCGGCCCGGCCGGGCAGTCCCTGCGGGTGGACGGTCTCCCCGGTGCGTACGTAAAGGAAGGTGGCGGTGACCGCGTCGAGCGGCAGGTCGTGCAGTTCGGCCCAGGCCAGCCGGTAGACGGCGAGCTGGAGCGGGTCGGCGGTGCGGTGGCGGGTGGTCTTCCAGTCCACGATCTCGTACGTGTCGCCCGTGCGGTAGACCGCGTCGATACGGCCCCGGATCACCCGGCCCGCGAGGGTGATCTGGAACGGGGTCTCCACCCGGTACGGCGTGCGCCGGGCGTACGCGGTGCGCTCGAACGCCTCCTTGAGCTCGGCGAGGTCGCGCTCGTCGGCGATCTCCGCGTCGCTCTCGTCGCCCCCGGGCAGCTCGTCGGGGCCGAGCATGGGCAGCGGCAGCTCCTCGTACCGGGACTCCACCCAGGCATGGAACCGGGTGCCCCGGCGGGCGGCAGGCTGCGGCGGCCGGGGCATGGGCCGGGCCAGCTCCTTGGCGAACGCGTCGGGGTCCTCGGCCAGCCGCAGCAGCTGGGTGGCGGAGAGCGAGGCGGGGACGAGGACGTCGTGCACGGTGGCGCGGGCCCGGCGGAGCTCCCCGGCGAGGGCGTCGAGATCCCGGTCCCAGGAGGCGAGGGTGCGGGCCTCCTCGGGGGTGAGCCGGTCCACCGGTTCTTCCTGGGAGTGGCGGGCGGCGGGGATGTGCGGTGCCGAGTCCCGTACGGGCTCCGATGCCGTGGCCGGGGCGGCCTGGGCGCGCGGAGACGTGTCCGGGGTGGCCTGGGGGCGTTCGGTGGGGAGCGCGTCCCAGTCCCAGTCCTCGTCGGACGGGGGCTCACCGTCCCAGGGCTCGTGCGCCGGTACGTCGTCGGGGTCGGTCCCGTACGCCGGTACGTCGTCGGGGTCGGAGGCGTACGCCGGTGGCTGTTCGTCCCCGTGGGCGGCCAGGCTCTCCAGGTGGGCCAGCACGGTGTCCCGGGCGGCGCGGCGGCGGGTGAGGGCCGTGGCGTCGAGCGGGAGCGGCCAGGCCAGGTCGGTGCCGCCCGTCGCGAGGGCCGGGTTCTCCTCGTCCTTGGCAGGCTCGTCCGCCCAGGCCTCGATCTCCCCGTGACCCGCCGCGCAGTGCTCGTACAGCGCCTCCAGGAAGGCGGACGGGCCGCGCGTCTTCTTCTGGGACGGGCCCCACCAGTGGCCGGAGCCGAGGAGGAGGGAGCGGGGGCGGGTGAAGGTGACGTATCCGAGGCGCAGCTCCTCCGTGTGCTGGTGCTCCTTCATCTCCTCCTTGAAGGCCTTCATCCCCTTGGCGTCGAACGTGTCCAGTTCGGGGAGGGTCGCCGCGTCGCCGCGCAGGGCGTGCGGGAGCACCTTGGCCTGGGCGGTCCAGGCGTCCCGGGACTGCCCGCTGGGGAACTGGCCGGTGACCAGTCCGGGCACGGCGACCACGTCCCATTCCAGCCCCTTGGACTTGTGCGCGGTGAGGACCTTGACGGTGTTCTCGCCGCCGGGCAGGGCGTTGTCGAGCCCCTTCTCGTACTGCGCGGCGGTCCGCAGGAAGCCGAGGAAGGCGAGCAGGGACGCCTCGCCGTCCAGGGAGGCGAACCGGGCCGCCACATCCAGGAAGTTGGCGAGGGTCTCGCGGCGGCGGGCGGCCAGCGCCTGCGGGGAGGCGGACAGCTCGACCTCCAGGCCGGTGGTGGCAAGGACGCGGTGCAGGACGTCCATCAGGGGGTCCGCGAGCGAGCGGCGCAGGTCGCGCAGCTCCTTCGCGAGCCGGGCGAAGCGCACGCGGGCCTCCGCCGAGAACGGCAGCCCGTCGTCCGCCGTGTCCCCCGCGATCAGGAAGGTGTCCAGGGCGTCCGCGAGCGATATCACCTCGGCCGGGTCGGTGCCCTCGACGGCCTCCGCGAGCCGCCGGTCCGGGTCGGCGTCGTCGTCCTGGGCGGCCCGGTGGACGAGATGGCGGGCGCGGCGGCCGAGGAGGGCAAGGTCACGGGGGCCGATGCGCCAGCGCGGTCCGGTGAGGAGGCGGACCAGCGATGCGTTGGCGCCCGGGTCCTGGAGGACCTCGCAGACGGCGACCAGGTCGGCGACCTCCGGCAGGTGCAGCAGCCCGGCGAGGCCGACCACCTCGACCGGGATGTCCCGGGCGACCAGGGCCGCCTGGATCTGCGGGAAGTCCCCGGCGGTGCGGCACAGGACGGCGATCTCGCCGGGCGGGGTGCCGGTGCGGACGAGGTGGGCGAGGGAGTCCGCGAGCCAGTCGGTCTCTTCGGTGTGGGTGGTCAGCAGGGCGCAGCGGACCATCCCGTCGCGCTCGGCCCCCGGGGCGGGGCGCAGCGCCTCGACGCCCTCGTGCATCGCGCGCAGGGGCTCCGCGAGGCCGTTGGCGAGCTGGAGGAGGCGTCCGCCGCTGCGCCGGTTCTCGCTGAGGCTGAAGCGGGTGGCGGGGGTGCCGTCGGCGTGCGGGAAGTGCTCGGGGAAGTCGTCCAGGTTGGCCACGGAGGCGCCGCGCCAGCCGTAGATCGCCTGGCAGGGGTCGCCCACGGCGGTCACCGCGTGGCCGGTGGGCGCGGGATGGTCGGCGCCGGAGCCCGTACCACCGCTCCCGAACAGCGCCGAGAGCAGCAGCCGCTGGGCCACCGACGTGTCCTGGTACTCGTCGAGCAGCACCACCCGGAACTCGTCCCGCAGGATCGCCCCCACCTCGGGCCGGGTCAGGGCCAGCTCGGCGGAGAGGGCGATCTGGTCGCCGAAGTCCAGGAGGTCCCGGCTCCGCTTGGCGGACCGGTAGCGCTCGGTGAGGCCGAGGAGGGAGCGGCGGGCCCCGGCGGTCTCGGGGATCCTGCGCAGGTCCTCGTTGCTGAGCCGGACGCTCTCCAGGGCGCGCAGCAGCTCGGTGTCGTACGCCTCCAGCCTGTCCGGTCGTACGAGGTGTTCGGACAGCTCCCCGTCGAGCGCCAGGAGATCGCTGACGAGGGTCGGGAAGGAGCGGGTGAGCGCCGGATACGGGCCCGGGGCCTCGCGCAGCACCTTGGCCGCGAGCTGGTATCGGGTGGCGTCGGCGAGGAGGCGGGTGGAGGGCTCCAGGCCGATGCGCAGGCCGTGCTCGGTGAGGAGGCGGCCGGCGAACGCGTGGTACGTGGAGATGGTGGGCTCGCCCGGCGGGTTGTCCGGGTCGATGACCTCGGGGTCGGTGACCCCGGCGGCGATCAGCGCCTTGCGGACGCGCTCGGCCAGCTCGCCCGCCGCCTTGTTGGTGAAGGTGAGGCCGAGGACCTGCTCCGGCGCGACCTGTCCGGTGCCGACGAGCCACACCACGCGGGCGGCCATCACCGTGGTCTTCCCCGACCCGGCTCCGGCCACGATCACCTGCGGGGCGGGCGGCGCGGTGATGCAGGCCGTCTGCTCCGGGGTGAAGGGGATCCCCAGAAGCTCCTTGAGCTGCTCGGGATCGGTGATGCGTGAGGACACGTGAGAAACGGTAACCGGAGCCACTGACAATCCGGCCCGATGCCCACGAAAGGCCCTACTCCACCACCTGCCGCCCCTCCGGCTGCGCGCTGCACGAGGCACGGAAGGCGCAGTGGGCGCAGTGGGTGCCGGTGGTGGGCGTGAACCGTTCGTCCAGGACCTTCCCGGCGGCCGTGGCCAGCAGGTCGGAGACCCACTCCCCGGCCAGTGGTTCCTGCGCCTGGACCTTGGGGAGGGCGTCGCCGCCCTCCTTCACGGGCGCGGGCTGGCGGAGCTGGACGAGCTCGGCGCCGCCGGGTTCGGGCCGCCTGCCGTCGAAGACCTCGTCGACCGCGCCTTCCCGGACTGCCAGCTGGTAGACGGCGAGCTGGGGGTGGGTGGCCACCTCCTTCTTGGTGGGCGCGCTCTTGCCGGTCTTGAAGTCGACGACGTACGCCCTTCCTTCGGTGTCCTTTTCGACGCGGTCCATGGAGCCCCGGATGCGGACGGCGTACGCGCCCGCCTCCAGGGTCACGTCGAAGCCGTGCTCGCTCGCGGCGGGGGTGCGGGCCCCCCGGTCCAGGACGTGCCACTTCAGGAAGCGTTCCAGGGCGGCGCGGGCGTGGTCCTTCTCCTGCTCGGACTTCCAGGGGGCGTCGAAGGCGAGGCCGTCCCAGACGGAGTCCAGGCGCTCCAGAAGGACGTCGAGATCGGCGGGCGTACGGCCGGAGGCGACCTCGTCGGCCAGTACGTGGACGACGTTGCCGAACCCCTGGGCGGCGGTGGCCGGGGCGTCGGCCTTCACCTCGCGGCCCAGGAACCACTGGAGGGCGCAGGTGTTGGCGAGCTGTTCCAGCGCGGAAGGGGAGAGGGAGACGGGCTGGTCGCGCTCGCGCAGCGGGACGGCCGAGCGGGTGGGCTCGTCCAGGCCCCACCAGCGGGACGGGTGGGCGGCGGGCACGAGGGGCTGGCCCTCGTCGTCGGTGAGCGCGGCGAGCCGGGCGAGGCGGTGGGCGGCGGCGTCGCGCAGGGCGTCGGAGGCGGCCGGGTCGACGGTGGTGGCCCGCAGCTCGGCGACGAGCGCGGCGACGGCGAGGGGGCGGCGCGGGCGGCCGGTGACGTCGCGGGGTTCGGCGCCCAGCTCGGTGAGGAAGCGGGAGGGCTGGTCGCCGTCGTCGGCGGGGGCCTTCACGGCGGTGACCACCAGGCGCTCGCGGGCGCGGGTGGCGGCGACGTAGAAGAGGCGGCGCTCCTCGGCGAGGAGGGCGCCGGGGGTGAGGGGTTCGGCGAGCCCGTCGCGGCCGATCCGGTCCGCCTCCAGGAGGGAGCCCCGGCGGCGCAGGTCGGGCCAGAGCCCCTCCTGGACCCCGGCGACCACGACGAGCCGCCACTCCAGGCCCTTGGAGCGGTGGGCGGTCATCAGGCGTACGGCGTCGGGGCGGGCGGTCCGCCGGGAGAGGGTGTCGGCGGCGATGTCCTGGGCGTCGACCTCCTCCAGGAAGTTGAGCGCCCCGCGCCCCCCGGTGCGCTCCTCGGCGCGCGCCGCCGTGTCGAAGAGGGCGCACACCGCGTCGAGGTCCCGGTCGGCGTTGCGGCCGCCCGCCCCGCCGCGCAGCGCGGCCCGCTCCAGCCGCCCCGGCCAGGAGGTGCCGTTCCACAGGGTCCACAGGGCCTCCTCGGCGGTGCCGCCGCCTTCGAGGAGCTCGCGGGCCTTGCGCAGGAGCGCGCCGAGGCGCTGCGCGCCGTGGGCGTACGCCGGATCGTGCGTGACGAGCCGCTCGGGCTCGGCCAGGGCGCGGGCCAGCAGCTCGTCGGAGGGGGCCGGGACCCTGATCCCGGCGGCGCGCTCCTCGTCGCGCAGGGCCCGGCCGAGGCGGCGCAGGTCGGCGGCGTCCATGGAGCCGAGGGGGGAGGTGAGGAGGGTGAGGGCGGTCTCGGTGTCGAGCCAGGGGGCGAGGGCGGGGGCGTCCTCCGACTGAGCCTCCGGTTCCGGTTCCGGTTCCTGTTCCTGTTCCCGTTCCTGCCCCTGTTCCGGCGGAGCTGCCTCCGGTTCCGGATCTGTTTCCGGCCGGGCTGCCTCCGGTCCTGGATCCTGTTCCAGCCGATCTGCCTCCGGTTCCGGATCTGATTCCGACCGGGCTGCCTCCGATTCCGTTTCCGGCCGGGCTTCCGCGGGGCGGTGGTGCAGCGCCGCCGTCGCCACCGTCCGCAGGGCCGTCAGCAGCGGGGCGACGGCCGGTTCATGGCGGAGGGGGAGGTCGTTGCCGTCCACCTCCAGGGGGACTCCGGCGGAGGTGAGGGCACGGCGGACGGCGGGCAGGGAGCGGCCTCCGGCCCGTACCAGCACGGCCATCTCCCGCCACGGAACCCCGTCCTCCAGATGGGCGCGGCGCAGCAGGTCCGCGATGTTGTCCAGCTCGGTGGAGGCGGTCGGGTAGGTGTACGTCTCCACCCGGCCGCCCTCCCGGACGGCGTGCAGCTCGCGGTGGGCGCGGACGGTGTCGGCGGGCAGCCGGGTCAGCGGCATCCTGCGGGTGAGCAGCCGGGTCGCCGCGAGCAGCCCGGCCCCCGAGCGGCGCGAGGTGGTGAGGACGCCCACGGGCGCGGGGCCCCCGTCGGCCCGCCGGAAGGTGTCGGGGAAGTCGAGGATGCCGTTGACGTCGGCGCCCCGGAACGTGTAGATGGACTGGTCCGGGTCGCCGAAGGCCACCAGCGTCCGGCCGCCCCCGGCGTGCGCCCCGCGCACCTGACTCCCGTCCCCGGCGTGCGCCCCGCTCCCCCGGCTCCGGGAACCGCCCACCCGGTTCCCGGCCAGCGCGTGCAGCAGGCGCACCTGGGCCGGGTCGGTGTCCTGGTACTCGTCGACGTACACCGCGTCGTACGCCCCGGCCAGCTGCGCCGAGACCTCGGGGCGCTCCGCGAGCAGGACCGCGCGGTGGACCAGCTCCGCGTAGTCCAGGACGCCCTGGGCGTCGAGCACGTCCAGGTACTCGGCGAGGAACTGGGCCGCCGCGCTCCAGTCCGGGCGGCCCGTCCGGCGGGCGAAGGCGGCGAGCGCGTCCGGGCCGAGGCCCAGTTCGCGGCTGCGGGCGAGCACGGCACGCACCTCGTCGGCGAAGCCGCGGGTGGTCAGGCAGGCGCGCAGCTCGTCGGGCCAGCGGACGTGGGCCTTGCCCTCCTTCTCCAGGTCGAGCTGGCCCGCGAGCAGGTCGCGGACGGTGACGTCCTGCTCGGGCCCGGAGAGCAGGCGGAGTGGATCGGCGAAGAGGTCGGCGTCCTGGTGGGCACGGACCAGGGCGTAGCAGTACGAATGGAAGGTGGTGGCCTGCGGGCCGCGCGCCGCGCCGAGCCGGGCCGCCATCCGGTCGCGCAGTTCGACGGCGGCCTTGCGGCTGAAGGTGAGGACGAGGATGCGGGCGGGGTCGGCGCCCCGGTTCACCCGGGCCGCGACGGACTCCACGAGGGTGGTGGTCTTGCCGGTGCCGGGACCCGCGAGGACGAGCAGCGGTCCTTCGGCGTGATCAACCACAGCGCGCTGGCCTGCGTCCAGGAGAGGAGGCTCCACGGAACCCGGCGGGGTGCGGACCAGGCGGTACGCGCCCGTGGTCCGCGGCCGTGACTCACGGTGCGGACTGTGCCGGGTGGAAGAGGAGGAGCTCACGTGGATCGCCGGTCCTGGTGGGTTTACGGGTCGTACCGGTCATACGGGCCGGGCAGGCCGGGTCCTGACGGTGCCGAGGAACGAGGAGAGGGGGCGCGCGTGGAGCGCGGTGACGACGCTACGCCAGTGGGGGCGCGGGAGGCGGCGGGTGCGCTGCGTCCCTCGTCACGTACCGGGGCGCGCGGCCCGGGGGTCGGGCGCGGGCGCGGGCGCGGGCCGTCAGGTGTGACTTTCCTCGCCCCGGCCGCCGCCGGGGCCGACGTCACCGCGTGTGCCGTGACCGCCCCCAGGACCGTCGCCGCCCTAAGGACCATCACCACTCCCAGGACCGTCACCGCCCTCGGGGCCGTAACCCCCTCCAGGGCCGTCACCGCCCCCAGGGCCGTCACCGCCCCCGGAGCCGTCCCCGCTCGTCCCGCCGTCCCAGCGTGCCCGGCGCATGTCGAGCCGCGGAAGGTGTCCCGCCGCCCGGCGCGACGCCTCGCGCAGCGGGGTGCCCTCCGCGCGGTACTGCTCCAGCGCCCGCAGCTCGTGGCCCGGGAGCAGTGCCCCGTCGGCCCGCACGACCCGCCACCACGGCACGGCGGAGCCGTACAGCGCCATGACCCGGCCGACCTGCCGGGGGCCGCCGTCGCCCAGCCACTCCGCGACATCGCCGTACGTCATGACCCGGCCCGGCGGGATGAGGTCGGCCACATCGAGGACCCGCTCCGCGTACTCCGGCAGTTCGCCCGGCTCGGCCACCGGCCCGGCGCCGGTCGGGGCGGCACCGGGCCCGCCCCCGCCCGTCTCGTCCTGGCTCATCCGCCCCATCCTGCCGTACGCCACCGACAGCGTGGCAGGAACCGTGTGCGTACGGGCACCGAGCGTGCGCACAGGTGCAAAGGGGCGTATGTTGCGCATCCCGCGCCCGTGCGACGCACCCTGATGCCCCTCTCCGTACACGGGCCGTGCCACCATCATCCGGGCGGTGACCGGTGATACGAGATCACGAAGACGAACCAGAGGCGACGAAGGAGCAGGGCGTGCAGCCACCGAAGGCGGCGGACGCCTCCGATGCCGGAGAGCGCCCGTCGAGCGCGCCGGAGCCCACCGGGAACCACGCGGGGAGTGCGCCGGAGCGCGCCGGACAGCACCCGGACCCTCAGCCCGCCCCCGCGCCTTCGCCCGCCGGACAGCACCCGGACCCTGAGCCCTCGCCCGCCGGGTCGCGCCTGGAGAAGGCCCAGGACCCCGCCGCCGTGCTCCGCGCCGACGGCCCCACCGCCACCACCAGCGGCCACCTCACCGGCTCGACGCTCGCCTCCGCCGAGGCCGCCCTGACCGACCGCGTCTCCGGTGACGAACCGCTGCTCCCGGCCCGGGTGCACCGCCCCTCCGACCTGATGCGGCTGCTCATCGGCATCGCCGCCGTCGCCGTACTGTTCGCGATCGCCGCGTTCGCCCAGGGCACCACCACCGGCCTTGAGGACGACATCTCCAAGGGCACCGAGCAGGCGCCCGATCTGCTGATCAAGATGGCCGGCCTGGTCTCCAGCATCGCCGTGCTGCTCGTGCCGGTCGCCTTCGCCATCGAGCGGCTGATCAAGCGGGACGGGCTGCGCATCGCGGACGGTGTGCTCGCCGCCGTGCTCGCCCACGGCGTGACCCTCGCCACGGATCTCTGGGTCTCGCGGTCCGCGCCCGGCACCATCCAGGAGGCGCTGACCCAGCCGCAGCCGGGCGACGGACTGACCGACCCGGTGCACGGCTACCTCGCCCCGGTGATCGCGTACATGACGGCGGTCGGGATGGCGAGACGGCCGCGCTGGCGGGTCGTGCTCTGGGCGGTGCTGCTGCTCGACGCGTTCGCGATGCTCGTCGGCGGGTACACCACCCCGTTCTCGATCATCCTGACGGTCCTGATCGGCTGGACGGTGGCGTACGGAACGCTGTACGCGGTCGGCTCCCCGAACGTCCGCCCCACCGGCCAGCACCTGATGGCGGGCCTGCGCCACGTCGGCTTCCGCCCGGTCGCCGCGATGCGCACCGAGGACGTGCCGGACAACGCCGACCAGAGCGACCGGGGACGGCGATATCTGGTCACCCTGGAGGACGGGCCACCGCTGGACGTGACGGTCGTCGACCGGGAACAGCAGGCCCAGGGGTTCTTCTACCGGGCCTGGCGGCGGCTGACCCTGCGTACGCTCACCCAGCGCCGCTCCATCCAGTCGCTGCGGCAGGCCCTGGAGCAGGAGGCGCTCCTCGCGTACGCGGCCATCGCCGCCGGGGCGAACGCGCCCAAGCTGATCGCCACCTCCGAGCTCGGCCCGGACGCCGTGATGCTCGTCTACGAGCACATCGGCGGCCGGTCGCTGGACCAGATGGAGGACGAGGAGATCACCGACGAGCTGGTGCGCGGCGCCTGGCGTCAGGTGAAGGCGCTCCAGTCGCGCCGGATCGCGCACCGCAGGCTGACCGGTGACGCGCTGTTGGTGGATCGTTCCGGCAAGGTGTTCGTGACGGACCTGCGCGGTGGCGAGATCGCCGCCGGGGACCTGGTGCTGCGGATGGACGTGGCCCAGTTGCTGACCACCCTGGGGCTGCGGGTGGGGGCCGAGCGTTCGGTCTCCGGCGCCCTGGCCGTGCTCGGCCCGGACGCCGTCGCGGACTGTCTGCCGCTGCTCCAGCCGATCGCGCTGAGCCGCTCCTCCCGGGCCACCCTGCGCCGGATCGCGCGGGAGCGTTCGCAGCAGGAGCGCGAAGCGGTGCTGGAGGCCTCGCGGGCGGCCAAGCAGGCGCGGGCGGAGGACGCGGCGGAGAGCAGTGCGGCCGAGGCCGCCGGGGAGCGCACGCCGGAGCACGAGGCCGGACACAGAACCGATCGCAAGGCCGAACGCACGGCGGATTACAGAACCGATCACAAGGCCGAGCACAAAGCAGATCACAGGGCGGATCACAAGACCGGGCACAAGGCCGAGCGCAAGTCGCTGCGGACCGAGAAGCAAGCCGAGAAGCAGGCCGAGAAGCGGGCCGTGGACGATGCGCTGGAGGAGGCCCGGGAGGGCGATCTGCTCGCCCAGATCCGCCGCCAGGTGCTGCTGATCCGGCCGCAGGCGCCGGTCGAGCCGGTCCGGCTGGAGCGGATCAAGCCCCGGACGCTCTTCAGCTTCATCGCCGGGGCCATCGCCGCGTACTTCCTGATCTCCCAGGTCACCCAGGCCGACTTCGGCGTGCTCGTGGAGCAGGCGGAGTGGGGCTGGGTGGCCGCCGCGCTCGGCTTCTCGGCGCTCAGCTACGTGGCGGCGGCGATGAGCCTGCTGGGCTTCGTACCGGAGCGGGTGCCGTTCCTGAAGACCGTGCAGGCGCAGGTGGCGGGTTCGTTCGTGAAGATCGTCGCCCCGGCCGCCGTCGGAGGCGTGGCGCTGAACACCCGCTTCCTGCAACGCGCCGGAGTGCGCCCCGGTCTGGCCGTGGCGAGCGTCGGGGCCTCGCAGCTCTTCGGGCTCGGCTGTCACATCCTGCTGCTGGCCCTCTTCGGCTATCTCACGGGGACGGAGAAGACCCCGGACTCGCTCACCCCCTCCCGTACGGTGATCGCCGGTCTGCTGACGGTCGCGGTGCTGGTGCTGGTGGTGACGGCCATCCCGTTCCTGCGGAAGTTCGTGGTGACGCGGGTGCGCTCGCTCTTCGCCGGGGTCGTGCCGCGCATGCTGGACGTGGTGCAGCGGCCGCAGAAGCTGGTCACCGGGATCGGCGGGATGCTGCTGCTGACCAGCCTGTTCGTGCTCTGCCTGGACGCGTCCATCCGGGCGTTCAGCGGCCCGGACGTGACCCAGCTCAGCTACGCGAGCATCGCGGTGGTCTTCCTCGCGGGGAACGCGCTCGGCTCGGCCGCGCCCACCCCGGGCGGGATGGGCGCGGTCGAGGGCGCCCTGACGCTGGGCCTGATCGCGGTCGGGCTGCCGATGGAGGTCGCGGCTCCGGCGGTGCTGCTGTACCGCGTGATGACGCTGTGGCTGCCGGTGCTGCCGGGGTGGATCTGCTTCAACCAGCTGACCCGGAAGGGCGAGCTGTAGGCACCCGGGGCCCCCGCAGGAGGGGGCGCACCACCCGCATGGACCGCGCCCCGCGCGCTCCCCGGCGCCCCGCCGCACGATGGAGCCCATGAGGACTTCCCCCGCCCTGCGTGCCGCCGCCCTCGCCGCCACCGCCACCGTGCTGCTGCCCCTGACCGGCTGTTCGGACGGCGACGGAAACGGAGAGAGCCGCTCGACGCCCACCGGAGCCTCGACCGCCTCCCCCACGGCCACTGCCGAGGAACTGGCTTCGCAGAAGCTGGACTGGTCGCCCTGCCCGGCGCCGAACGTGGCGCAGGGCGGTGGTGAGTCGCCCTCACCGCTGCCCGGCGGCACGGTCTGGGAGTGCTCCTTCATGAACGTACCGCTGGACTACGGGGAGCCGGACGGCCGCACGATCGAGCTGGCGCTGATCCGGGGGAAGGCCAAGGACCAGAACCGGCGGATCGGGTCGCTCCTGTTCAACTTCGGCGGACCCGGCGCCTCCGGAGTCGCGACCCTGCCCGCCTTCGGCGCGGACTACGACCGGCTCCGCACCCGGTACGACCTGGTCAGCTTCGACCCGCGCGGGGTGGGGCGCAGCGAGGGCGTGGAGTGCGCGGACGACGCCCAGCTGGACGCCCTCTACCAGGAGGACTCCACACCGGACGACGCGGCCGAGGAGAAGGAGTTCGTGCAGGGGCAGAAGGACTTCATCGCCACCTGTAAGGAGAACTCGGGCCCCGAACTGCCCTATGTGGGCACCACGAACGCCGCCCGCGACATGGACCTGATGCGCACGGTGCTCGGTGACGACAAGCTGCACTACTTCGGTATCTCCTACGGCACCGAACTCGGCGGCGTCTACGCCCACCTCTTCCCGGACAAGGTCGGCCGGGCGGTCTTCGACGCGGTGGTCGACCCCACCAAGGACGCCGAGCAGTCCTCCCTCGGCCAGGCCGAGGGGTTCCAGCTCGCCTTCGACAACTTCACGAAGGACTGCGCGGACCGCGGTGACGCGTGCGCGCTGCCCGGCTCCACCGGCGAGGAGGTCGAGAAGTGGATCGCCGACCTCCTGGCTCAGCTGGAAAAGGAGCCGATCGACGGGCTCGGCGACCGGACGCTGACGCAGACGCTGGCCACCACCGGGATCGCCTCCGCGCTCTACTCCAAGGAGACCTGGCCGCTGCTGGAGCAGGGTCTCGACGAGGCCGACGGCGGTGACGGCGCCCTGCTGCTCGCGCTGGCCGACTCGCTGAACGGCCGCTCCGAGGACGGCCGCTACGACAACTCCAACGCCGCCAACATCGCCATCAACTGCGCCGACAACAAGCAGCGGTTCAGCCTGGAGCAGACGAAGGCGGCCCTGCCCGCCTTCCGCAAGGCCTCACCGATGTTCGGGGAGTACCTGGGCTGGGGGCTGATGGGCTGCACCGGCTGGCCGGTCGCGGGCGCCTGGGAGACCCCCGACGTCAGCGCCCCCGGCTCCGCGCCGATCCTGGTCATCGGCAATACAGGTGACCCGGCGACTCCTTATGCGGGCGCGAAGGCGATGGTGGAGCAGCTCGGTACAGGCGTGGGCGTCGAGCTGACGTACAAGGGTGAGGGCCACGGCGCGTACAACAGCAAGAACACGTGCGTACAGAGGGCGGTCGACGGCTACCTCCTGAACGGTACGGTGCCGAAGTCCGGCACAGTCTGCGAGTGACCGGCCCACGGCGCCCCGCTCCCGTTCCCGTTCCCGCCCCCGCTCCCGCCCCCGTTCCCGACGCTCTGTCAGAGGCGCCGATTAGCATGGCGGGACAGACATCGCAAGCGCCCGGCGCTTCATCACCGGCTCGGGCCTCGGGGACGGGAGCCGGATCATGCGTGCGCACCGACGGGCCCTACGGGCGGGGGCCGGGCTGCTGGTGGCGGGGCTGCTCGCCGGCTGTGGGCTGCTGAGGACGGAACCGGAGCCGTCGGGGCGGGCGGACGGCCGCCCCGGTGACAGCTCCGTCTCCCCCGGCCTGCCCGCCGAGCTCACCTCCCAGCGCCCCGACTGGAAGCGCTGTGCGGCCCCGCCCGGCGGCAGCGCCCCCGGCTCCGACTGGCGCTGTACGAGCGTGAAGGTGCCGCTGGACCACGCGAAGCCGTCCGGGGAGACCATCTCCATCGCGCTGATCCGCAAGGAGGCCCGCGACAAGGGCCGCCGGATCGGTTCGCTGCTGTTCAACTTCGGCGGCCCCGGCGGTTCGGGCGTCGAGATACTGCCGCGCGCGGCCTCCTCGTACGGGAAGCTCAACTCCCGCTACGACCTGGTGGGTTTCGATCCGCGCGGGGTCGCGGCCAGCTCCGGGGTGAGCTGCCGCACCGACGAGGAGCAGGAACGGGCCCTCCGGAGCGTCGACCTGACCCCGGACACGGCGGCCGAGGAGGCGGCGTTCATCAAGGACGGCGCGGACTTCGGCGCGGGGTGTCTGCGCCGCTCGGGCAAGGTCCTCCCGCACGTCGGCACGTCCAACGCCGCCCGCGACCTGGACCTGATCCGCCATGTCCTCGGTGACGGCAAGCTGTCGTATCTCGGCTTCTCCTACGGTACGGAGCTGGGCGGGACGTACGCGCATCTCTTCCCCCGGAACGTGGGGCGCGTCGTCCTGGACGCGGTCGTCGACCCGACGGCCGACGGCATCGGGCACGCCCGCAACCAGGCGACGGGGTTCCAGCGCGCCCTGGAGAACTACCTCAAGGACCGCGGCCAGGACCCGAAGGAGGGCTCGGAGCGCATCGCCCGGCTGCTGGCCCGGATCGACGGGGAGCCGCTGCCGACCGCCTCCGGCCGCGAGCTGACCGAGTCCCTGGCCCTCACCGGCATCGTCACCCCGCTCTACTCACGGTCCGGCTGGCCGACGCTGACGGCCGCCCTGGACGAGGCGGAGGGCCAGGGCACGGGCGACGCCCTGCTCCGCCTCGCCGACTCCTACAACGGCCGCGGCGAGGACGGGCGTTACGACACCCAGGCCCACTCCCAGCGGGCGATCTCCTGCGCCGACACCAAGGCCCGCCCCACGGTGGACGAGGCCCGCACGCTGCTGCCCGAGTTCCGCGAGCTCTCCCCGGTGTTCGGGCCGTTCCTGGCCTGGGACACGGCGGGGTGGTGCGCCCAGTGGCCGGTCGACGGGGAGCACGACACCCCGGAGACCAGTGCGCCGGGCGCCGCCCCGATCCTGGTCATCGGCACGACCGGCGACCCGGCCACCCCGTACGAGGGGGCGCAGCGGATGGCGGACGAGCTGGGCAAGGGCGTCGGCATCATGATCACCAACAGGGGCGAGGGGCACGGGGCGTACGGCGAGGGCGGCTGCGTGACCTCGCTGGTGGACGGCTACTTCCTGGACGGAAAGGTTCCGCAGGACGGCACCACCTGCGGCTGACACGCGAGAAGAGGGGCCGGTCCAGATGGACCGGCCCCTCTCCGTACGACAGAACTCCGGGCAGGATCTACGGGATCTACGGGATCTACGGGATCTAGTAGATCGGCTTCTCGGGCTCGATCTGGTTGACCCAGCCGATCACGCCGCCGCCGACGTGCACCGAGTCGGCGAAGCCCGCCGACTTGAGGACCGCGAGGACCTCGGCGCTGCGGACACCCGTCTTGCAGTGCAGGACGATGCGGCGGTCCTGCGGGAGGTCCTGGAGGGCGTTGCCCATGAGGAACTCGTTCTTCGGGATCAGCTTGGCGCCGGGGATCGAGACGATCTCGTACTCGTTCGGCTCGCGGACGTCGATGATCTCGATCTTCTCGTCCCCGTCGATCCACTCCTTGAGCTGCTTCGGAGTGATCGTGGAGCCGGCCGCCGCCTCCTGGGCCTCCTCGGAGACGACGCCGCAGAAGGCCTCGTAGTCGATGAGCTCGGTGACGGTCGGGTTCTCACCGCAGACCGCGCAGTCGGGGTCCTTGCGGACCTTGACCTGGCGGTACTGCATCTCCAGGGCGTCGTAGATCATCAGACGGCCGACCAGCGGGTCACCGATGCCGGCGAGCAGCTTGATCGCCTCGGTCACCTGGATCGAGCCGACCGACGCGCACAGGACACCCAGCACGCCGCCCTCGGCGCAGGAGGGGACCATGCCCGGCGGCGGGGGCTCCGGGTAGAGGCAGCGGTAGCAGGGGCCGTGCTCGGACCAGAACACGGAGGCCTGGCCGTCGAACCGGTAGATCGAGCCCCATACGTACGGCTTGTTCAGCAGCACCGCCGCGTCGTTGACCAGATAGCGGGTGGCGAAGTTGTCCGTGCCGTCCACGATCAGGTCATACTGCGCGAAGATCTCCTTCACGTTCTCGGCTTCGAGCCGCTCCTCGTGAAGGACCACGTTGACGTACGGGTTGATGCCCAGGACGGAGTCCTTGGCGGACTGCGCCTTGGACCGGCCGATGTCGGCCTGGCTGTGGATGATCTGGCGCTGCAGGTTCGACTCGTCGACCTCGTCGAACTCCACGATGCCCAGCGTGCCGACACCGGCGGCGGCCAGGTACATCAGGGCCGGCGAGCCGAGACCGCCGGCGCCCACACAGAGCACCTTGGCGTTCTTCAGGCGCTTCTGCCCGTCCATCCCGACATCCGGGATGATCAGGTGGCGGGAGTACCTGCGGACCTCGTCGACGGTGAGCTCGGCAGCCGGCTCGACCAGGGGTGGCAGCGACACAGGAACCTCAACAATGCAGGTGGTCGGATTTACGTACGTCGACTGCGCGTACATCGACTACGTACGGTTGTTCTTCCGGTAACACTGCCACGCCCCTTCTCATTCCGAGATACCGGGTCCGATCCGCGAGACGATTTCGTCCCAGTACCTGGGCAGCGCCGCGAATGGATCGGTTTGTCCGCTCCGTCCGTCGTCGCCCCGTCCGTCGCCGCTCCGCCCGCCCCGGTCCGTGAAGAAGATCGTCCCGGCGCCCTGCCAGCGGGCGATGCGCATCGCCTCGTCGAGATGGGTGCGCGGCACCCCGTGGACGAAGTGCGCGAACCGCTCCGGCGGGTAGTCCGCCGTCCACTCGGCCACCTGTGACCAGCGGTAGTCGGTCCACGGGCCCTGGAAGGTGACCAGTTGGTCGGCCGCCTCCGCGTAACCGGGGTACGGGTGGGTCCCATGGCCCAGGACCAGGCGGCCGCCGTCGTCCGCGCTGTCGCTCTCCGACAGAAGCGCGTGGAGCGTGCCGGTGAGACGGCGTACGCCGGGCAGTTCGGCCCGTTCGGCGGGGCAGCGGGCGAGGTAGAAGCCGCCGACCCGGTACCAGTCGACGAAGGCCCGGGCGTCGGCGATCAGCTCGTCGAAGGGCCGGTTGCCGTGGGCCAGATCCAGATGGCCCAGGAGCCGGCCGCCCCCGGCGCGTACGAAGTCGTCCGGAGCCTCGCCGTGCAGGGCGCGCTCCCGGGCGTTGCGGAGTCGCCCGGCGGCCTCCAGGCAGTGCGGGTCGGGCCGGGTGCCGGGGCCGTTCGCGATGTTGAGGACGGCCCAGTGCAGCGGGGTGCCGGGGCGGGCCAGTTCGGCCCACTCGGCGGGGGCCAGCAGCGGGTGGGCGTAGCCGGGGACGCCGAAGCCGAGCTGTTCGCCGCCCGCGGTCCTGCGGGCGTCGGCGGGGGCGGTCAGATACGGCATGCCGCCTCCATCCAGATGTCCGCGAGCGACTCCTCCAGGTTGATCCGGGGGCGCCAGCCGAGCCGGTCCCGCGCGGTGCGGACGTCGGCCTGCTGCCAGGCCCCGCAGCCGTCCGGATACGGGGACGGGGTCGCCGAGAGGTGCTCCATGACCGATTCGGCGGAGGTGCGCGGGGCCCCGATGGGCAGGCGCGCGGGGGGCGTGTCCAGCTCGTGGAGTGCGCCCGCGTACCCGGCGACCCGCGCCAGTACGGCGGCGGCGTCGCGGAGGCGGACGGCGCGCCCGGTGCCGATGTTGACGACGCCCTGCGCGGCGGAGAGCGAGGCGGCGTGGACGGCCCGCGCCACGTCCCGTACGTCGACGAAGTCCCGCTGCACGCCGAGGCCGCTGAGCTTCAGCTCACCGTCGCCCGCCTGCATGGCCCGGCGCATCGCCTCGGCGAGGCGGCCGAGCGGGGAGCCCGCCGGGGTGCCGGGGCCGACGGGCGAGAAGACCCGGAGCACCACGGCGTCGAGGCCCGAGCCGAGGACCAGTTCGGTGGCGGCGAGCTTGCTGACGCCGTACGGGCCGCCGGGGCGCGGGATGGCGTCCTCGGCGGTGGAGGAGCCGGGCTGCGAGGGGCCGTACTCGGAGGCGCAGCCGACCTGGACGAGCCGGGCCCCGCAGCCGCTGCGGCGCAGGGCCTCGCAGACGGTGGCGACGGCGACGGTGTTGTGGCGGGTGAGGTCCCGGGCGCCGCCGCGGGTGGCGCCCGCGCAGTTGACGACGACTCCGGGGTGGACGGCGTCCAGGAAGCGGGTGAGCGCTCCGGGGCTGCCGCCCGCGAGGTCGAACCGGACGTCGGCGTCGTCGCCGCGCCCGAGGGCCGTGAGGTGGACAGCGGGGTCGGCGAGCAGACGGTCGGCGACGAAGCGGCCGAGGAATCCGTTGGCTCCGAGCAGCAGCACCCTCATCGCGCACCGCCTCGGTGCCGACGGCGGGCTGCCGGTGCGGGGGACTGGGGGGTCATGGCGGGTTACTCCTTGGTGGGTCAGTCAGTTCGTGCGGTGTCGGACAGGACCCGCGGCGTCGGCTCCGCGGGGGTGGTGCGTGAGTGGTGCGTGGGTGGTGCGGTGGTGCGTGAGTGGTGCGTGAGTGGTGCGGTGGGGTGGTTGGGGGGTGGTGCGGTGGTACGTCGACGGGGCCGGTCAGGGCCTCGTGTGGGCGGAGGCCCGGGAGAGGGCGGCGGAGGCGTGGAGCAGCAGCCCGAGGGCGGCCGCGCCACAGGCGAGGGCGGGTACGGCTCCGGTGCCGCCCGCCGAGACGAGGGCGTGCACGGGGACGGCCAGCGGTTCGAGGCCGGGCAGCCGTCCGGCGAGGACAAGGGCGGGGGCGGCGGCCTCCACGGCACAGGCGGCGGCGAGCGCGACGGTGCCCGGTTCGGGCAGTCCGTGCGCGGCGAGCAGCCGGGCCACGAAGAACAGCACCCCGAGGGCGGCGGCCGCGACCGGCGTCCCGTTGCCGCCGAGGCCGAGGTCGGCCAGGAACAGCAGGGGCAGCAGGGCGCAGAGGAAGAGGGCGACGGCCGCCAGGAGCAGGGGGCGCACTCCCGCGCCGAACTCCTCCAGTGCGCGGCTGCCGGTGAGTTTGCGGTGGGCCTGGACGGTGAAGAGGTGGGCGCACCAGGCGGCGGGGGCGACGGCGGCGGCCAGCCCGAGCAGAGGGGCTGGGGTGGCCTGCCAAGGGCCGTCCGGGCCGCCGCTGATGACCTGGGCGATCAGCTCCTCCCCGTACACCGCGAAGCTCAGGAGCCAGCAGGCGTACATCCCGGCGCGGCCCGCTCCCTCGGGGGCGCGCAGGGGCCCCCGGCTCAGGCAGAGCCGGAGCGCCAGGCAGGCCAGGAGTGCGCCGGTGATGGTCACGGCGGCCCGCGCTCCCCCACCGAGCGCCCCTTCGGTGACCCGGAGCAGACCGGCGGTGGCGAGGCAGGCGGCGCCGGGGAGCAGCGCGAGCAGCGTCCACCCGGCCCGCGCCTCGGTGTCGGGCCCGGGCGGCGGGGGCGCGGTGGCGGTGGCGGTCGCGGTGGGCTCGGCGGACCGGGCCGGGGTGCGCGCGTACAGCTCCTCGGCGAGCGAGAACACGTCCCGGTGGCGGTAGCGGGCGGCGGTGCGGTCGGTGAGGCCGTGGGCCTCCAGACCGGCGGCGATCTCCAGCGGGCTCACGGCCCGTTCGCACAGGGCGCGGTGGTGGTGCATCAGGGACTTCACGGGGTCGGCGGGCCCCCGGCGCGCGGGCGCGGCGGGCCTGCGCTGCGGGGCGCGCGGGGGGATCTCGGCGGCGCGGTCCGGTACGGCGGTGACGGGGAGGGCGCCCGACGCGGCGACGAGCACAGGAGCATCAGCGGGCGCGGCGGGGACGGAATCTGTCCCAGCACCACCGGCCCGCACCGCCGCACCACCGGCCGGCTCAGGCCCATCGGCAAGCACCCCACCATCGGCGAGCTCAGCGGCTTCGGCGGTCGCTGTGGCGTCTTCCGGACGGGGCATCGGGTGGTCTCCGTGGTCGGGGCGGGGGCGAGGGCGGGCGCAGGGGTGGGTCGGGTGGTCACGCATCGCCGTCCCCCGGTCCGTAGGCGGCCGCGCAGACGCCCTCGGGCTCCGGGGCGGGGTCGGGCTCCGCTCCGGCGGCCCAGCTCGGCACCCCGGCCCCGGCCCCGGGCTCGTCCCAGGACCCGGCCCCGGTCCCGGTCCCGGTGGCCGGGGGCTGTGGCTGGGTCCAGTGGCCGAGCAGCCGGGACTCCGCCGGGGTGGCGAAGAGGAGCGGCTCGCCGTGGGCGTCCACGGCGTCGGCCTCCCGGCGGACCGGGGCGTGCGACATCAGCTCCAGGTAAATGCCGCGAAATGCCGCAAGGTTCTGTTCGACGGTGAAGAGTTCGAGCGCCCGGGCGCGCGCCGCCGCTCCCAGCCGCGCCCGGCGCTCGGGGTCGCGCAGCAGCGCGATGCAGGCGTCCGCGAGCGCCCGGGGGTTGCGCGGGGGCACCACCAGGCCGGTGCCGCCGATGACCTCGACGACCGCTCCGACATCCGTGGAGACCGTGGCCCGGCCGCAGAACATCGCCTCGACCAGGCTGATCGGGAAGCCCTCGACCACGCTGGAGAGGACGATCACCCCGCCCGCCGCGTACGCCTCGGCGAGGTCGGGGACCTCGGGGCCGCCGATCTCCTCGAAGGTGACCGGGCTGACGCCCTCGGCATGGGCGCCCGTGGCCTCGTCCGGGAAGAGCTGGGCGGCCAGCGCCCGGCAGTGCGCGAGGTAGGTGGCGCCCTCGTCGCCCTCGGCCGGGGCGCCGAAGACGCGCAGCCGGGCGTCCGGTTCGGCGCGGCGGACCTCGGCGAAGGCGTGCAGCAGGGCGATCAGGTCCTTGGCGGGCTCGATCCGGCCGACCCAGACCAGGGTGTCGGGCCCGCCCTGGTCGTCGTCCTCGCCGACCGGCGAGAAGCGTTCGGCGGCCATGCCCGGGTAGACCGTGCGCTGCTTGGCCGGGTCGGCACCGCACCGCTGCTGCCAGCGGCGTACGTGGGTGTTGCCGGGGGTGATGACGGTGGCCTGGCGGTAGACCTCGGCGGCCAGCTGGCCGTGGAAGGTGGCGAGGAGGGCGCGCACCGGAGCGCCGAAGGGCCCGTCGGTCGCGGCCAGGTAGTGGGCGCGGAGCTGCACGCCGTGCTCGGTGACCAGGAGCGGCACCCCGAAGAAGCGTTTGGCCAGCAGTCCCGGGAGGGCGGCCGCCCCGCCGGAGGTGGCGTGGCAGAGGTCGACGGCGCCGAGGCTCTCCTGCCCGTACCAGTCGAGCGAGAGCGGGCGCAGGACGCGCTCCAGCTCGGCGGCGACGGCGAGGTGGTCCAGGACGGTGGCGCTCTGCACGGTCCGGCCGGTGCCCCGGGCGCGGCAGGCGGCCTCCAGGATCCGCACGGTGGTCTCGGAGCGCAGGGCGAGGTGGAGTCCGCCGCGCTCCCGGGCCAGCTCGGCCAGACCGTAGAGCCCCTCGGTGAAGAGCCCCCCGTCGGTGGCGGGCTCCCGGCCGGCGTCCTCGGTGGCGCAGATCGCGGTGGCCAGCGCCTTCAGGTGGGCGGTGAAGCGCCTGCGGTCGCGCCGCCCGTAGGACGAGCCGCCGCCGGTCACCAGTCTGGCCAGCAGGCCGCGTTCGCCGCTGCCGCGCAGGGTGCCGTCCTCGGGCGTCCAGAGCGGTGCGGTGCGCACCCGGCTGACGTGGTGCGGCAGCCTGACCCAGCCCTGGTCCTCCTGGTGGGCGGACCGGCTCAGCGCGAACAGGTCGAACTCGTGCTGCGGCAGACCGCGCACGAGCCGGTCGCACCAGAGCCTGGACTCACCGGTCGCATACGGATAGCCACCGTCGGTGAGCAGTCCGATCCGCACGAGCACACCCCGATCTCCCTTGTGGGCGGCCGCCGTTGGAACGGCGACTCGCAGCGGGACGACCGTAAGCGGATACCTCGGTGGGGGGGGGGGGGGGAGTGGTCGGGGGGAGCCCGAGAAGGAGATAATGAGTAAGAGGAAAGGAGCACCGTGGGGGGGGGGGGATAGGTGTGGGGGGGGTG
>NZ_JBHYVE010000002.1:369395-411050 GCF_042750035.1 Streptomyces sp. NPDC059452 | reverse complement strand
CGCCCCCGTCCCCGCCCGCCCCCCCGGTCCCCCCCCAATCCCCGAACCCGGGGGGGGGGCCCGCCTGGGTCCCCCCCCCCCCCACCGAAAGGGGTGAACCGTCGTAACTTTCCCGGCCCGGTCGCGTTCCGTCGCGATAGGGCGGTCGGTTGTTACGGAGGGTCAGGCTGCGGCCAGCTCCTTGCGGGCCGCCCGGCGGGCCGCGGCCAGCCCGGGATCGAGGGCCGGAACGGCTGCCAGGAGCTGCTTCGTGTACGGGTCGCGGGGGTCTCCGTACACCTCGTCGGCGCTGCCCTGTTCGACGATCAGGCCGCCGCGCATCACCGCGACCCGGTCGCTGACCTGCCGGACCACGGCGAGGTCGTGGGCGATGAAGACCAGGCCGATGCCCAGTTCGCGCTGGAGTTCGGCGAGCAGGGCGACCACCTGGGCCTGGGTGGTGACGTCGAGCGCGGAGACCGGTTCGTCGCAGACGATGACCTTCGGCTCGGCGGCCAGGGCGCGGGCGATCCCGATGCGCTGGCGCTGTCCGCCGCTGAACTCGTGCGGGTAGCGCTCGAAGTGCGCCGGGTCGAGGCCGACGCGCTCCAGGAGTGCGCCCACCCGGTCCCGTACGCGCTCCTCGTCGCGCTCCCCGGCCGCCCGCAGCGGGTCGGCCACGGACTCCCCCACCGAGCGGCGCGGGTTGAGGGAGGCGACGGGGTCCTGGAACACCATCTGGAGCTCGCGCCGGAAGGGCCGCAGCTCCTTCTCCGACAGCGAGCCGATCTCCGTACCCCCGTAACGGAGCAGGCCCGCCGTCGGGTCCAGCAGGCGGACCAGCATCCGCCCGAGCGTGGTCTTGCCGCTGCCGCTCTCGCCGACGATGCCGAGCGTCTCCCCGGCGTGCACGGTGAGCGAGACCCCGCCCACGGCGACGGCCTTCCCGCTCCCCCGGCCGAACTCACGCCGCAGGTCGACGGCTTCGAGCAGCGGTACGGAGGTCTCCCCGGCACCCACGCCCGCCTCGGCGGCACGCGGGGAAGGCACCGGACCCGGCGTCGTCGGCACCCTCCGGGTCTCCACCCTCGGCACCGCCGCCAGCAGCTCCTTCGTATAGGCCTCGCGCGGCGAACCCAGCACCCGCGCCACCGGCCCGCGCTCCACCTCCCGGCCGCCGCGCATGACGAGCACCTCGTCCACGCTCTCGGCGGCCACGCCCACGTCATGGGTGACCAGCAGCAGCCCCATGCCCGTCTCCTGCCGCAGGGTGTGCAACAGGTCCAGGATCTGGGCCTGCACGGTGACGTCGAGCGCGGTCGTCGGCTCGTCCGCCACGATCAGCTGCGGCTCGCAGGCCAGGGCCATCGCGATGAGCGCCCGCTGCCGCATCCCGCCGGAGAACTCGTGCGGGCGCAGCCGGGAGCGGCGGGCCGCGTCCGGGATGCCGACCCGGTCCAGCACCTCCACGGCCCGGGCGCGGGCGGCCCGGCGGGAGGCGCGGTGGTGTACCCGGTACACCTCGGCGATCTGGTCGCCCACCGCGTAGTACGGGTCGAGCGAGGAGAGCGGGTCCTGGAAGACCATGGCGGCCTTCGCACCCCGCAGCGCCCGCAGCCCGGCGTCGTCGGCCGCGTTCACGTCCGTACCGGCGACCTCGACCGTGCCGCCGACCCGGGCGCCCGTCCCCCGGTGCAGGCCGAGCAGGGCGTAGGCGGAGGCGCTCTTGCCGGAGCCGGACTCCCCCACGACGGCGAGCGCGCCGCCCGCCTCCAGGGTGAAGGAGAGCCCGTCGACGGCCCGGACGGAACCGAAGTCGACGGTGAGATCGGCGACGCGCACCAATGGCTCACGCGGTGCCTTCAGTAGGTCATGCGTTGTCTTCACCGGCTCGCGCGTTGTCTCCTCTGGTGCATGCGTTGTCTTCACCGGCTCACGCGTTGCCTTCACCGGCTCATTCGTTGTCATGAAAGGACCACCCGTCGGTCGGCCAGCGCGTACAGCAGGTCCGCGACGGCATTGGCGAGGACGACGAAGAACCCGGTCACCAGCACCATGCCGACCACCACGGGCAGGTCGACGAGCTTGACGGCGGTGACCAGTTCACGCCCGATGCCGGGGATACCGAAGAGGGATTCGGTGAGCACGGCGCCGCCGAACATCGTGCCGAAGTCCAGCGCGCTGAGGGCGATGACGGGCGCCACCGCGCCCCGGAGCGCGTGCCGGCCGATGATGGCCCGCTCCCCGACCCCGTACGCCCGGAAGGTGCGCACATGGTCCTCGGCGAGCGTCTCCAGCATGGCGCTGCGGGTGAGCCGCGCGTACTTGGCGGACTCGATCAGCGCCAGCGACACCCAGGGCAGCAGCAGCCCCCAGGCCCACTGTTCGGGGTCCTCGGCGAAGGGGACGTACGACGGCGCCGGGAGCCACTGGAGGGTGGAGCAGAACACGATGATGAGCAGCAGCCCGATCACGAAGACGGGCGTGGCCGAGCCCGCCAGGGTCAGCCAGGTCAGGACGCGTTCGGTGATCCGGCCGCGCCGCCAGGCGGAGAGCACGCCCGTGCCCACGCCGAGCAGCAGCCACCCGGCGAAGGCGCCGATGACCAGCGAGCCGGTGACCGGGAGCTTGGCCAGGATGAGCTGGGTGACCTGCTGGTCGGACTGGTAGGAGACGCCGAGGCAGGGCGCGGAGCAGTGTTCGACGCCGACGCCGGTGGAGAAGTCGCGCCCGGCGACGATGCCCTGGAGGAAGTGCCCGTACTGCACGTACAGCGGGTCGTCCAGCCGCAGTTGCTCGGTGACCTGGGCGACCTGGGCGGGTGAGCAGCGCGGGCCGCAGACGAGCTGGGCGACATCGCCGGGGGCCACGTAGAAGATGCCGTAGAGGATGGCGGTCAAGGCGAACAGGACGAGGACGGCCCCGCCGAGCCGCCGGATCAGGAACCCGGTCATGCCGCGCCTCCCTCGTTCTTCTCGCTGTTCTTGGTGCCCACCCGCAGCCGGGAGGCGGCGCGCGGGTCGAGGGCCGTGCGGACGCCCTCGCCGAGGACGGTGAGCGCGAGGACGGTGATGAAGAGGAGCACGGCGGGGAGCAGGAGATAGGTGGGGGCGGCCTGGTACCAGGTGTTGGCCTCGGTGAGCATCTGGCCCCAGGACGGGGTGGGCGGTTTGATGCCGACGCCGAGGAAGGAGAGGGCCGCCTCCGCGACGATGTTGGAGGGGAAGGCCAGGGCGCCGTACGTGATCACGGGGGCGGCGAGCGAGGGCAGCAGCTCGCGGCGGGCGATGGCCCATCGGCCGCGCCCGCTGAGCCGGGCCGCCGCGACGAAGTCGAGGGACGTGAGCGCGAGCGCCTGGGCCCGCACGATCTTCGACGTACCGGACCAGCCGATGCCCCCGAGGACCAGGGCGATCAGGACGGGCCGGGGGAAGGTGTCGGGGACGATCGCCAGGAGCGCCAGGGCGATGACCATGAGCGGCAGGGCGACGTTGATGTCGGTGATCCGGCTGAGGAGCTGGTCGACCCAGCGGCTGCCGAGCGCGGCGGTGAGGCCGATGACCAGGCCGAGGGTGATCTGGAGGACGGTGGCGACGAGGGCGACGCCGAGCGAGACCCGGGCGCCGTACACGATCCGGGCGAACAGGTCGCGGCCGGTCTGAGGTTCGACGCCGAGCCAGTGCTCGGCGCTGATGCCGCCGAAGGGGCCGATGGGGACGCCGCCGGCCGCCGAGTCGACGAGGTCGGGGTGGTAGGTGTTCGGGTCCTGGCCCGCCACTGCGGTGAGCAGCGGCGCGGCGAGCGCGACCAGGACGAGCAGGAGGACGACGAGGGCCGCGGCGGAGGCCGCGCGCTGGGCGCGCAGCCTCCGCCAGAACAGCCGGGCCCCGGAGGCGGGGACGACGGCCGGCGCCGCTCCCGCCTCCTTGACCAGCAGAGCTTCCGACATGGTTACTTGACCGCGACCTGGGAGACGTCCAGGACGCCGGTCCAGTCGCTGATGACGACGTTCTTGACGCTCTCGCCGTACAGCCGCTTGTAGACCGGGTGGAACAGCGGCACGGTCAGCGCCTTCTCGCCGATTTTGCTGTCGAGCGCGCCCCAGCGGGTGGCGGCGGCCTTCAGGTCGGTCAGCTTGTTGATCTCGTCGATCTCCTTGTTGACCTCGGGGTCGTTCAGGAAGGCGGCGTTGTAGTTGGAGCCGCCCTTGACGATCTGCCGGCCGTCGAAGATCGGGGCGAGGAAGGGACCACCGGAGGGCCAGTCGGCGCCCCAGCGGGAAAGGAAGAAGCCGGGCGTCTTCTTGGCGTCGTGGGTGGTGTCGTAGTAGTCGTTGTCCTCCAGGCCCTGGAGCTCGACGGTGATACCGGCCTTCTTGAGCGCGGCCTGGATCGCGGTGGCGATCTCCGGGCTGGTCTGGAAGTCCTTGGCGTTGGAGTGGGTGAGGGTGACGGTCAGGCCCTTGTCGTACCCGGCCTCCTTCAGCACCTCCTTCGCCTTCTCCGCGTTGCCCGTCTTCCCGGCCGGGAAGTGGTCGTAGGGCGTGTGGCCGAAGAAGTCACGCTCGGGGAGGAAGGTGGTGGCGGGCTCGGCGAGCGAGGAGCCGCCCGCCGCGTTGATGACCGAGGTGCGGTCGATGGCGTACGAGATCGCCTGACGCACCTTCGGGTCGTCGAAGGGCTTCACCTTCGGGTTGAAGGCGATGTAGTTGGTGTAGCCGAAGTGGCCGGTGCCGACGCGGGCGGCGAGCTTCTTGTCGCTGCCGACCTTGGCGAGTTCGGCCGGGCCGAGGTTGGTGTCGGTGGTGACGGCGGCGGAGTCGGCGCCCTGGGAGGCGGAGAGCCGCTGGTTGATGACGGCGGAGTCCAGGCCGGAGCGGACGTCGATCCGGTCGGGGTAGGCCTTGCGCTCCTCGTCGGTCTCGGCCGACCAGTGCGGGTTGCGCTCCAGGACGAGGCGCTCGCCGTCGTTCTCGTTGGTGACGACCTTGTACGGGCCCGAGGCGATCGGGTGCTCCTCGTACTTGGTACCGGTGTCCTTGACCTTGGGTACGGGGGTGGTCTGGGTCTGCGTGGCCAGGTAGGGGAACTCGCCCTCGGGCTTGTTCAGCCGGAAGACGATGGTCTTGTCGTCGGGCACCTCGATGGAGTCGAGGCCCTTCTTTTCCTTGTACGGGCCCTGGTAGTCGGCGCCGCCGATGAGCCAGTCCCGAAGGTAGGGGGCACCGCCGGAGAGTTCGGGGGCGAAGGAGCGCTCGATGCCGTACTTGATGTCGGCCGAGGTGATCGCGGTGCCGTCCTCGTACTTGAGGCCGTCCTTCAGGGTGTACGTCCAGACCGTGGCGTCCTTGTTGGGCTTGCCCAGGTCGGTGGCGAGGTCGGGGACGACCTGCGCGCCCTCGGCGCCGTCCTCGCGGTTGCGGGTGGTGAGGGTGCGGAAGACGAGGGAGGGGACGTTGCCGCCGCCGGAGGTGTAGAGGCGTGCGGGGTCGAAGTCCTGCTGCGGGTTGCGGTTGAGGACGGTGAGGGTGCCGCCCTTCTGCGGCTTGCCCTCGGCTCCGGAGCCGCTGTCGCCGCCCTTGCTGTCCTCGGGGCCGCAGGCCGCGGCACCCGCGGCGAGGACGAGGGTGACGGTGGCCGCTGCCACGCGGCGCGATATGACGGACGGTTGACGCATCGGAAGATGACCTCTCGGAGTACTGCGGAACAACGCGGAAAGGGAAAAGGGAAAGGGGAATCCGCGCAGGCGACAGCATGAGAAACGATCCTGGCCTCGGAACCAGGGCCGGAAGCCCGGGAACCAGGGCAGGAAGCCCGGGAACCAGGGCAGGAAGCCCGGGAACCAGGGCAGGAAGCCCGGGAAACGGGGCCGGAAGCCCGGGAAACGGGCCGGAAAAGGAAATGCCGCGCCTGCGGACGGAGTACGTCCGGGCGCGGCGGTCACGGTGCCATCGGAGCCAGTCAGGGGCTCACGGATGGGTCACGGACAGAAGAGAAAACCGACGGCGCGCTCGGACAGGCGTCAGCGACAGAGAATGTCGGCTACGCAGTGCCCGGTCACGCCGAGAAGCGCCAGCTCAAGGGCGGCGATCTCGGAAGGTGCGGGGCTGCGTGACATGCCGAGAAATATGAACGACCGCCTTGACCGCTGTCAAAGCGGAATAAGACGGCCGTCTCGATATGCGGACACCGGTCGTCAACTACCGGGATACGCCCAGGGGTTGGGCTTGCACTTGATCCCGTCGATCTCCAGGGTTTTGGTCTGCTGCTGCATCACAGGGGCCAGGGTGCCGGGGGTGCGGCAGCTCACATGCCCATAGCCGAGCCGGTGGCCGACCTCGTGATTGATGAGCATCTGACGGTAGGGCAGAAGCTTGTCCGGACCGAAGGTGGCGGAGCCCTGCGCCCAGCGATAGGCATTGATCATCACGCGGTCGGTCGAGGCGGAATCACAGGAGACGTTCTCGACCGTCGTATCCAGACCGGATTTCGCACACCATTCGCCGGTCGTTCCGGGACTGGCAAGCGTGATCACGAAGTCCGGCCGCCCCGAGGAGATCCGCTCGAAGGTCATCGCACCGTTGTGTGCCCAACTCCGGTCGTCGTTCAGCGTCTTCTGGACGGCCTCGGCGAACAGGCCCGCGTCGAGCGAGAGACCCTTCTCGACATCGATCCGGTAGCGGTACTTCTTTCCCTTGCCGGGCGCCTTCGCGAGTCCGGGGACCGCCTCGAATTTCCCGCTCGCCTTCAGGTCCGCGGCGAGCGGGAAGGGCTGCGCCATCTTGGCGGCGTACGAGAGCGGCTTGACCTCGGGGGGCTTCGCGGGGTGCTCGGGGGTCGGGCGGGCGTCCGAGCGCGAGGCGCCCTCGCCGCCGTCCCGGTCCACCCCCGCGGCCCGGGCCGCCGCGGCTCCCCGGTCGGCGGAGTCCTCGGCGACCTGACCGGCCACCACGATCGCCAGGACGGTGGTCACGGCGGCAGCGGCGATCCCGGTGAAGGTGCGCCCCTTGCTGCCCTTGGCCTCGCGGCGTTCGGCGGACTCCCCGTCCGGGGCGCCGTCCGGCTCGACCGGCGGACCGGCGGCTCCGGAGTCGGTGCGGAGGCCGGAGGGGTCGGACAGGTTGGCCGGATCGGACGGAGCGGAGGAGCCGGTCGGGCCGGACGCGCCGGGGGCCTCGGCGTCGAAGGCGTCGACGAACTCCCGGCGCGGGCCCGGCATCACTCCGGGACCGCCGCCCGGCACTCCGGGTCCACCGCCCGGCTGCCGCGCCGCCCGTCCGTCGGCCGCGCGCTGTGCGGCCCGCTGGGCGGACACCTGGCGCGCCACGGCCTGCTCCCGGGCACCGGCGTCCTGGCCCTGGGGGCCCGGTGCGTCGGCGTACGCCTGGGGGTACGGCGAGCCGGGCGTCTGCGGGTACGGCGGTGCGCCGACGGCCCGGGCGCCGGCTGCGGTGGCGCCGTACGGCGACGGCCCGGGGGCCTGGGCACCGTACGACTGCGGCCCGGCGTACGGCTGCTGCCCGGCGGGAGCCCCGTAACGCGGCTGCGGTCCGGTGCCCCAGCCGCCGCCCGGCTCACGCTGCTCGGGGTGGCCGCCGCGCACCTGCGGGGCGGCCGAGAAAGGGCTGCCCGACGAAGGGCCGCCCGGGAACGAGGCGTCAGGGAACGAGGCGTCAGGGAAGGAAGCGTCACGGAACGAGGCGTCAGGGAAAGGCGCGTCCGGATACGAGGCGTCCGGGGAAGGCGCGTCCGGGAAAGGGGGGTGCCCGTCGGCCG
Organism: Streptomyces sp. NPDC059452; assembly: GCF_042750035.1. NCBI lineage: Bacteria > Bacillati > Actinomycetota > Actinomycetes > Kitasatosporales > Streptomycetaceae > Streptomyces > Streptomyces sp. NPDC059452. The sequence goes on along the minus strand of NZ_JBHYVE010000002.1, from coordinate 403,296 downwards.
GGGGCGCGGGCGTCTGGCGTCGGCGTCGGCCGCCACCGCCGGGCCGGGGTACGGCGCGCCGACCGCCCGGATCCGCCGCTGCGGCGTCCGGGCGGGTGGCCCCTGCGCCCTTTCGGCTGTGTCGTCCCACGCCCCGGATCAGCTCCCGCCGCAATCGTCCAGCAGCCCCCGGAACGCCTCGGCGACCGCCTCCGGGTACTCCATCATCGCCACGTGCCCCGCATCGGGCAGGGTCAGCAGCCGGGCACCGCGGAAGGCCGCGGACGCCCTGCGCGCCATCCGGTACGAGACGAGCTGGTCCCGTCCGCCGTACACGAGCTGGGTCGGTGCGAGCACCCGCTCGGCCTGGCGCCACAGTCCGTGCTGGCCGCCCAGGGTGTACGCGTCCACGATGCCCCGGGCCGAACGCGTCATCGCGTCCCAGAAGTACGGCAGCTCCAGCCGGCGCTCCATCTCGGCCACCGCATGACGGAAGGCTTCGTCGGAGACCCGTGCCGGATCGCCGTAACAGAGTGCCATGACTCCACGCGTCCGCTGCTCCGCCGTCCAGTCCTTCGTGAGCCGGGCGAACAGGGAAGCGACCCCCGGCACCGCCAGAAGACCGGTCGGCACGGCGGGCCGCTGCACCCGCCACTCGGGCAGCGCGGGCGAGATCAGGGTGAGGGTGCGCACGAGGTCGGGGCGGACGGCGGCCACCCGGGTGGCGACCGCGCCGCCCAGGGAGTTGCCGAAGAGATGGACGGGGCCCCGGCCCCCCGCATCCAGCAGCCGGATCACCGCACGGGCGTGCCCGGTGACCGAGTAGTTCCCGTCGTCCGGCGGCGGCGAGTCACCGAATCCGGGCAGGTCGACGGCGTCGCTGTCGAGCGTGTCCGCCAGCAGCGGCATCAGCGCCGACCAGTTCTGCGAGGAGCCGCCGAGCCCGTGCACGAAGAGCGCGGGGGCCAGTCCCGTCCGGTCGGCGGGCCGGGAGCGGACGGTCAGCGTGAGCCCCGGGAGCGCCACGGAGCGCAGCCGCTCGCCCTCGGCGACCCGTACGGCGCTGACCGTGGGCGCCACCGCGGCGGCGACGGCCTGAGTACCCGGCAGCTCGGTCGAAGACATGCGCCAATGTTACGAGACGATCACGCGGCAGTTCATGTGTTCGCGGTCACAGGCCGCATCGCGGGGTAGGAGTGTTGCTCCTACGCTTCAAGAGAAGCCGCTTCGGGGGAGAAAAGAGGGAGCCACACATGACGGTCGACCCGAGCGACCCGGACACCTTCGAGAACCCCGGGCCGGACACCCCCGGCCCGGAGGCCCCGGAGGCGGATGCCGCCGAGCAGCGGACGGACATCCGGCCCGAGGAGGACGAAGAGGTGGAGATCGTCGACCTGGCCACGGCGAACGAGGCCGATGTGGCGGAACAGCGCAGGGTGATCCCTCTCGATGAGGATGATTACCGCTGATACGCCCCGCTTTGCTCCTGGCGCAGGCGAACTGTGGCTTCCGCAGTCGTCCGGTCCGTGAAATTCTGCGTCCGCGCCGCGCGCACCGGGGTTACCCAAAAGTACGATGTCTGTACGGCGCAGCGTGTACGGATCGGCTGTGCTGGAACACACATTTGGGAGGCGGCGTGAGCGCCATCGAGCAGACAGAGGCAGCGCGCCCGCGGGGCACGCGCCTTCCCCGCCGCGCCCGACGCAATCAGCTGCTGGGCGCCGCGCAGGAGGTCTTTGTCGCACAGGGCTACCACTCCGCCGCGATGGACGACATCGCCGAGCGGGCGGGTGTGAGCAAGCCGGTGCTCTATCAGCACTTCCCCGGCAAGCTGGAGCTCTACCTGGCCCTCCTCGACCAGCACTGCGAGTCGCTGCTCCAGGCCGTGGTGACGGCCCTGGCCTCGACGACCGACAACAAGCTGCGGGTCGAGGCGACGATGGACGCCTACTTCGCGTACGTCGAGGACGAGGGCGGCGCCTTCCGGCTGGTCTTCGAGTCCGACCTGACCAACGAGCCCGCCGTGCGCGAGCGGGTCGACCGGGTCTCCCTCCAGTGCGCCGAGGCGATCTCCGATGTGATCGCCGGGGACACGGGGCTGTCCAAGGACGAGTCCATGCTCCTCGCGGTGGGCCTCGGCGGCGTGTCGCAGGTGGTGGCGCGCTACTGGCTCTCCAGCGGCTCCAGCATCCCGCGCGACACGGCGGTCCAGCTGCTCACCTCGCTGGCCTGGCGGGGCATCGCGGGCTTCCCGCTGCACGGCGCCGAGCAGCACTGACCCCGGTCCCGGCCGAGCTTCGAGCCGCGTACCGCACCGTGTTCGCTGCGGGCGTTGCCGGTCGGGCCGTGAGGCGTGGTCCCACCGGGCTAATGTGGCTGCGTACGGCGCGGTTCGCCGCGCAGGGACTGACCGTCGGAGGGACATAGCCGTGGAGGTCAAGATCGGGGTGCAGCACACGCCCCGCGAGATCGTTCTGGAGAGCGGGCTTTCCGCCGAGGACGTCGAGAGCGCGGTCGCCGCTGCACTGGGCGGCAAGGCGGAGCTGCTGAGCCTCACGGACGACAAGGGCCGCAGGGTCCTGGTGCCGGCCGACCGGATCGCGTACGTGGAGATCGGCGAGCCCAGCACCCGGCGTGTGGGGTTCGGCGCGCTGTAGTCCACGGGCCGCTCCCGTATGCCGTGGGGCCGCTTCCGTACGGCCGTGGGGCCACTTCCGTACGGCGATGGGGCCGCTTCCGTACGGCGATGGGGTGCGGACCCGTGCCCGTACGGCCGTACCTGTGCGGGGCGCCGCGTGTGCCGTACGGTGTCCGAGCTGTTGGCCCTGGGTGTGCGAACGGTTACCCGTACGGGTTTCCCGGGCTCCGCGGAGGGTTGTACGGCGTGGGCCAGGGGTAGTACCGCCTACGACCGATTTGCCCGCCCCGCACACCCCCGCGAGGTGATCCTTAGTGATCTGGGAATCCTTCGGCGCCGCCGTCCTCGGACTCGCCCTGTCCTGGGCGGCCGTCCGCTCACTGGCCGACCGGCTCCCCTCCGCCCGTGCGGTGTATCTCACCGGCGCGCTGGGGGCGCTGTTCGGGGCCTTCCTCACGCACTCCGCGCTCGGCCCCGGTCACACCGTGGCGACCCTGGTCGGTGCCGTATCCGTGGGGGCGGTGACGCTGTCGCTGCTGATCCGCCCACGCGGCCGCCGCCTCACCAGGTCGGCGGCGGCCCAGTAGCCCGGTGTCACGCGGTCCTAGGCGGCCAGCCCCAGCGCGGCCATGCGCTTGGTGTGGGCCTCGGTGATCCGGGAGAACATCCGGCCCACCTCCGCAAGGTCGAAGCCGCCCGCCACGCCGCCCACCAGCATCGTCGAGAGCGCGTCGCGGTCCGCGACCACCCGCTGGGCCTGCGAGAGCGCCTCACCCATCAGTCGGCGGGCCCAGAGCGCGAGCCGTCCGCCGAGCCGGGGGTCGGCCTCGATCGCGGCGCGCACCTTCTCCACGGCGAAGTTGCCGTGGCCCGTGTCGTCGAGCACGGCGAGGACCAGGGCGCGGGTGTCGGTGTCGAGCCGGGCCGCGACCTCCCGGTAGAAGTCGCTGGCGATCGAGTCGCCGACGTACGCCTTGACCAGGCCCTCCAGCCAGTCGGACGGGGCCGTCTGGCGGTGGAAGTCGTCGAGCGCCTTGGCGAACGGCTCCATCGCGGCGGTCGGGTCCTCGTCGATGGCGGTGAGCCGCTCGGACAGCTGCTCGAAGTGGTGGAACTCGGCGGTGGCCATCTTTGCCAGCTCCGCCTTGTCCCCGAGTGTCGGCGCGAGTTTCGCGTCCTCGGCGAGGCGCTCGAAGGCGGCCAGCTCGCCGTAGGCGAGGGCGCCCAGCAGGTCCACGACGGCGGCGCGATACTGCGGCTCCGCGGCGGCGGTGGCCCAGTCCTGGGCGGCGATCCCGGTCGCCGCGGGCGGTTCTTCGGGGTGGTCAGTGGCGTTGTCAGGCGTCTCCATGAACCGCACAATAGCCCGCTCGACGAGGGGCGGAAGGGCCCGGTGAGGAGCGGACATCACACCGTTCCGATGAATTCGTCCAACACACATGCGCGAATCCGGGGTACAGTGGTATTGCGCTTACTGAGCATTTTCCTGTGCCAGGGGCGCGTCCCTTGAATGAGGATGCCCGGTCGGTGGCCCGATCGGCTCCGACCCGACAGCCCTCCACGCGGTGCGTACGACACGTACGACCGCAGCATGAGGGGCCCCCTCAGCGGCACGAGCGCTCGAGCGACGGCAGTGGTCCCGCGCCACCCGGCCCATCCACGGCCGGATGACCAACCCCGGCACGGTACGACCCCCAGCGTTCGCCTCGGACCGCGTCTCACAGAAGAGGCAGCACCCTGACTACGTTCCGCGACCTCGGTATTCTTTCCGAGACGGCCGAAGCCCTTGAGGCGGTCGGCATCATGTCCCCCTTCCCCATCCAGGAGATGACGCTCCCCGTGGCGCTCTCCGGCTCCGACGTCATCGGCCAGGCCAAGACCGGCACCGGAAAGACGCTCGGCTTCGGACTCCCCCTCCTGGAGCGCGTGACCGTCCCCGCCGATGTCGAGGCGGGGCGTGCCACGCCCGAGCAGCTGACCGACGCGCCGCAGGCGCTCGTCGTCGTCCCCACCCGTGAGCTGTGCCAGCAGGTCACCAACGACCTGCTGACCGCCGGCAAGGTCCGGAACGTCCGCGTTCTCGCGATCTACGGCGGCCGGGCCTACGAGCCCCAGGTCGAGGCCCTCAAGAAGGGCGTCGACGTGATCGTCGGCACCCCGGGCCGTCTGCTGGACCTGGCAGGCCAGCGCAAGCTCGACCTCTCCCACATCCGCGGGCTCGTCCTCGACGAGGCCGACGAGATGCTGGACCTGGGCTTCCTGCCCGACGTCGAGCGCATCATCACGATGCTGCCGCCCAAGCGCCAGACGATGCTGTTCTCGGCCACCATGCCCGGTGCCGTCATCAGCCTCGCCCGCCGCTACATGTCGCAGCCGACGCACATCAACGCCACCTCGCCCGACGACGAGGGCACGACCGTCAAGAACACGGTCCAGCACGTCTACCGCGCGCACAACATGGACAAGCCGGAGATGCTGGCCCGCATCCTCCAGGCCGAGGGCCGCGGGCTCGCGATGATCTTCTGCCGGACGAAGCGGACGGCCGCCGACATCGCCGAGCAGCTGGAGAAGCGCGGCTTCGCCTCCGGCGCGGTCCACGGCGACCTCGGCCAGGGCGCCCGCGAGCAGGCGCTGCGCGCCTTCCGCAACGGCAAGGTCGACGTCCTCGTCTGCACCGATGTCGCCGCGCGCGGCATCGACGTCGAGGGTGTGACCCATGTCATCAACTACCAGTCGCCGGAGGACGAGAAGACCTACCTCCACCGCATCGGCCGGACCGGCCGCGCGGGCGCCAAGGGCATCGCGATCACGCTGGTCGACTGGGACGACATCCCGCGCTGGCAGCTGATCAACAAGGCGCTGGACCTGAAGTTCCCGGACCCGCCGGAGACGTACTCCACCTCGCCGCACCTCTTCGAGGAGCTCGGCATCCCGGCGGGCACCAAGGGTGTGCTGCCGCGTGGCGAGCGGACCCGGGCCGGTCTGCGCGCGGAGGAGGTCGAGGACCTCGGCGAGACCGGTGGCCGCGGCCGCAAGTCCGCCGCCCCGGCTCCGGCCCGCGAGGAGCGCGAGCCCCGTACGCGTACGCCGCGTCAGCGCCGCCGCACCCGTGGCGGGTCCACCCTGGAGGAGGGCGCCGCGACGGTGCCCGCACCCGCCAAGGAGGCCACGCCGGTCACTCCGGCCGGTGACGAGGCCCCCGAGGGGCCGCGCACGCCGCGCCGCCGTCGCCGTACGCGGGTCAGCGCTGCCGAGGCCGTGACCGAGGCGGCCGTGGCGGTCGCCGAGGCTCCGGCCGCGGCTCCGGCTCCGGTGGCTCCCGCCGCCGAGGCCGTCGCCCCGGTCGCGGCCGAGCCGGTCGCGGAGACCGTCACGGAGGCCAAGCCGCGCCGTCGTCGCAGCCGCGCCGCCGCGAAGCCGGTGGCCGAGCCGGTGGCGCAGGTTCCTGCCGCCGCCGCTCCGGCCGAGGTCGGGTTCCAGACCGTGGCGGCCGCCGCGGGCATCGCGGAGCCGGTCGCCGAGCCGGTGACCAAGCCGCGCCGCCGCGCCCGGATCGTGAAGCCGGCCGACGAGGTCGACTTCCAGATCGCCCCGGCCTCCGAGCCGGAGCCCGAGTCGAAGACCCGTCGCCGTCCGGCGCGCGCCACGAGCCGACCGAAGACGGAGTCGAAGCCGAAGGCCGAGGCCGGTACGGAGACCGAGTCGAAGCCCAGGCGGGCTTCGAGGGCGAAGGCCGCGGCCCCCGCCGAGACCGTGGCTCCGGAGGCTCCGGCCGCCGAGGCCGAGACCAAGCCGCGCCGCCGCCGGGCCACCCGGAGCGCGACCGGCACGGTGGCCACGGCCCCCGCCGAAGCCGCCGCCCCGGAAGCTCCGGCCGCCGCCGTGGAGGCCGAGGCTAAGCCGCGCCGCCGCAGGGCGACCCGCAGCGTCACCTCGACCGCGACCCAGGAGGCCGCCGTGGTCTCCGAGGCCGAGGCCGTGGTGAGCGAGGCCGCCGCCGAGGCGAAGCCCCGCCGCCGCCGAGCCACCCGCGCCGCGGGCAAGGCCACGGCGACGACCGAGAGCTGACGGCCTGATCGGTCCGACGAGACACCCTGAGGCCCTGGCCCCCGCAACTGCGGGGGCCAGGGCCTTTTCGCTGTGCGGGGGCCCCGGGACGCCCGGTGGGCCCGGGCACGGACCGGCGACCGGGGCTGCCCGACGGTGCCCCAGGCCGGGCCCGACGGTGCCGGGGCAGGCCCGACGGTACTCCGGCAGGCCCGGCGGTGCTGGGGCAGGCCAGCGGCGCCCAAGCCCGGGCAGCCGATCGCACCCCGGGCCAGGACCGGCGGCGCCCCGCACCAACCCATGGCACCCCAGCACCACGGACCCCGGCACCACGGCCCCCGGCACAGCCCGTGTCACCCCGGCACCGCGCTCCCCGGCACACCCCATGGCACCCCAGCACCACACTCCCCGGCATGCCCCCTGATGCCCCGTACCCGACGGCGGCGATAGCCTCGGCCCATGAGTCGCCCGCCCACCTTCACCCCGCCGCCCTGCGCCACCGCCCGCGTCCTGCGTACCGCGCGCGGGGACTTCGCCGTCCTGGATGCCGTACCGGCCGTTCCCGCACGGGCCACCGCCCTGCTGCTGCCCGGGTACACCGGCAGCAAGGAGGACTTCATCGCGCTGCTCGAACCGCTGTGCGCGGCCGGGTACCGGGTGGTCGCCGTCGACGGTCGCGGGCAGTACGAGTCCGAGGGGGTGGACCGTCAGGAAGCTTACGTCCAGGGGGAGTTGGCCCGGGACGTGCTGGCGCAGGCGGCGGCTCTGAGCGGGGGCGGGCAGACGCTGCACCTGCTCGGGCACTCGCTCGGCGGCCAGATCTCCCGTGCCGCCGTCCTGCTGGACCCCGCCCCGTTCCGTTCGCTGACGCTGATGTCCTCCGGCCCGGCCCAGGTGGTCGCCGCCCAGCGGGACAAGGTGAAGATGCTCAGCGACGCGCTGTCCGTGCTCTCCATGGCCGAGGTGTGGGAGGCGATGACGGCCCTGGACCCGCCGCAGGACGCGGACACCGGCGACGGAGAGGACATGCGCCGGCGCTGGCTGCGCCACAACCCGGCGCAGTTGATCGCCACCGGCGCCCAGCTGGCCGCCGAACCGGACCGGGTGGACGAGCTGGCCGCGCTCGGGCTGCCCGTCCACGTCCTGTCCGGCGAGCGCGACGACGTATGGCCGGTGGAGCAGTTCGACGCGATGGCCGAACGCCTCGGCGCCCGCCGCACCACGATCGCCGGGGCCGAGCACTCCCCCAACACCGCCCGGCCGCACGAGACCGCCGAGGCCCTCGCCGCGTTCTGGGATGTCGTGGACGGGGCCTGACGGACCGGCGGTTCCGCGTGGGCGGGCGGACGGAAAGCCCGCCCACGCGGAGCCGTTGGATCAGACCGCAGGCGCCTCGGGCGTCAGCCCGGTGGCGGAGGTCCACAGCTGGTCGTCCTGCACCCAGACGGCGGTGGCGTTTCCGTCGGGGCCCACGGACACCGAACCGGCCGTGTACGCGGACGGCTTCTCGCTCAGCCGGGTACTCGCGGCCCAGACGCCGTCGACGCGGGCGACGGTGTGGAAGACCTGCCCCTCCCCGCCCGTCTCGTCGCCCTGCGCCCAGCCCACCTGGACCGTGCCGTCGGCGCCGATCTTCGCGTCGAACTCCTCGGACACGTACCCGCTGGACAGCGTCCGGACCTCGGACCAGCTCCCGGTCGCGGCCGAGCGGTCGGCGGTACGCAGGCCAAGCGTCTCCTGGTAGTCGATCCAGACCAGGGTGACGTCACCGTCGGGTCCGACCAGCGGCGCCCCGAGCCGGGAGAAGGAGTCGGACTGGATGGTGTGCAGGGCACCCCACTCGGTGCCGCCCGGGGCCCTGACCGACGAGACGACGTCGATGTCACTGCCGATGTCGTCCCCGAGCCACTTGTGCGCGACCCAGGCCAGGGCCGCGGTCCCGTCCGGCCCCTGGGACAGCACCGGGGCGCCGCCCTCGTAGGGCTCCGAGACGAGGACGGGTGCGCTCCAGTCGGCGGCACCGGCCGCCTTGGTGACGACCTTGACGGTCATGCCCTCGGCGGCGGAGTCGGCCCAGGCGACCGTCACGCTGCCGTCGGCCGCGACCAGGGCCTGCGGCCAGGAGGCGCCGTCGTCGACCAGCGCGGCGGGCTCCGACCAGGCGCCGTCCGGGCCCGAGCGCTCGGAGACGAACAGCCGGGACTTGTGCCCCTCGTTCTGGTGCCACGTGGCCACGCTCTTCCCGGACGGGCCGCCCGCGAACGCGAGCTCGCCGAAGACCGGGGCCGTCGCGATGTCCACCGGGGCGGACCAGGACGTCGCCCCCTTGGCGAGCGTCGCCGTGCGGAGTACGGAACTGTCCTTCCCGGCGTGCACCCAGGTGACGGCGGCCGAGCCGTCGGACGACGGGACGAGCAGAACACTGTCCCGCCCCTCGGGCAGGGTCGCCAGGACCTCCGCGGGCCCCCACTCCGTACTCGCGGCCGGCCGGACCGCGACCCGCAGCTCCTGCTCGCCGGGGGCGGCAGCGCTGTACCAGACGGCGACGGCGTCACCGTCCGCCGTCGTCCGCACGTCGATGAGGTCGGCGACGCCCTCAGGTCCGGTCAGCGCCGTCGGCGCACTCCACGGTCCGGTGGTCCGGTCGGCTGCCGTCGCGGTCACGGTCGCGGTCGCGGCGGCCGGTGCGGCGCTCGCGGTGGCGGTGGCGCCCAGACCGACGAGCCCCAGGACCAGCGTGGGTACCAGTGCGGCGGTGATGAATCTGCTGTTCTTACGCAACGTGAAATCCCCCCTCGTAGGCATGTGCGCGACAATAGCCGACCGGTTGTCCCCCGCTCACCTGGTATTTCGGGCCGCCTGACGGGTCAGTACCACGACTGCCTGACGGGTCAGTACTGCGACTGCAACGGGTCAGTACTGCGACTGCAGGTGCTGCCAGAAGCCGTCCCGCAGCGCCCGGCGCAGGTGCGCGTGGCCGCGCAGGGAGTGCTGGAGCAGGCGTTCGGCCTCCACCAGGAGGTCCTGGTCGACCGAGCCCGGCAGATAGGGGTGGCCGGGCAGCAGGTCGGCAAGGGATTCGCGGCCACGGGCGGCGAGCCAGGCGGCGGCGATCTGGGCGCCGACGAAGTGGACGTCCTCCCGGGAGGGGGCCGGGGTGTCGTCCTCGTACGTCGTCACCGGGCGCCGGGTGACGTAGGGGCGGCAGAAGTCGAGGTCGAAGGTGCGCTGGCTGTCGACCTCCCAGAGCAGCGGTTCGGCCTGGTTGCGGCCTTCGCCCGCCTCGATGCCCCAGAGGTGGACGCGCGCCCCGTAGCCCTGGGCCGCCTCGACCGCGGAGACCAGGTCCTCGTCGCCGCCGATGAGGGCCGCGTCGCTGATGGCGCGGTGCCGGGCGAGCGATTCGAGGTCGGTGCGGATGAGGGAGTCGACGCCCTTCTGCTGGTTGTTGGCGTTGAGGTTGCCGAGCCGCACCTTGACGTCCGGGAGTTCGGCGATGGCCTGCTGTTCGGTGGTGTGGATGCGGCGCCTGGCCCCGTCGTACCAGTACACGCGCAGCAGTCGGCTGTCCGCGAAGATCGTGCGGGCCCGGTCGATGAACGCCTCGATCAGCCCCTCGGCGTCGAGGTCGAAGGAGCGGCGGTCCTCGGTGCCGGTGACGAGCAGCCCGGCCGCCGCGTACACATAGCCCGCGTCCACGAAGATGGCGTGGGTGGAAGGGGTCTTGGAGACCTCCACGAGCACGCGCTGAAGCAGCTCGTTGGTGCGGTCCAGACGCTCCGCGATATCCGCCGGGTACTTAGACATCCAAAAAATTTCCTTAGCGTAGGGAATGTTTGTACCAGGCAAGCCGTTGTCACATACAAGAAACGGACGAGACGAAGGGAAGCCCTGTGCGCTTCGAGATCATGCGACTCGACGACGTCGACGGTACCGCCGTCGACAGCACCGTCGTGGACGCCGCCTCCGTCAACCGGATCGTGCAGCAGGCCGCGGCCATGGGCCAGCGCATCTACATCCGGCCGACCGGGAGCGCGGCTTCGTAACCCGCCTCGCCCCCTCGGCGACACGGCGCCCCCGCACGGAAGGACCGTGCGGGGGCGCTGTGGTGTGTGGGGGACGGCCTCAGGAGTTCTGGATGACCTGGGTGACGCCGTTGATGATCTGCTGTACGGCGATGGCCGAGAGCATCATGCCCGCGAGCCGGGTCACCAGCACGACCCCGCCGTCCTTGATGATGCGGATGATCACCAGCGAGTAGCGCATCGCCAGCCAGAGCACCACGTGCATGGCCACGATGGCCGACCAGACGGAGAGCTGGCCGCCGAAGCCGTCGGCGTGCTGCACGGCCAGGATGACCGAGACGATCGCGCCGGGACCGGCCAGCAGGGGCATGCCCAGCGGTACGAGCGCCACGTTGACGTCCTTGGTCTGCGTCGGCTGCTCCGTCTTGCCGGTCAGCAGGTCCAGCGCGATGAGCAGCAGCAGGAGTCCGCCCGCGATCATCAGGGCGGGCACGGAGACATGCAGATAGTCGAGGATCTGCTGGCCGAGCAGACCGAAGACGGCGATCACGCCGAAGGCGACCGCGACGGCCTGGAGCGCCATCCTGCGCTGCACCTTGGCAGGGCGGCCCGCGGTGAGGGCCAGGAAGATCGGGGTGACCCCGGGCGGATCCATAATCACAAAAAGGGTGAGAAAAAGGGATCCGAAGACAGCGACGTCGAACACAGTGAGCCTTGCGAGAGATAAGCGGGTGGTACGGGAGGTGCGCGGGTCCGGGCGTGGGCTGTCGGCGCTGGGCGCACGACGGCACACGAAGGGCGCGCGAGGAGTGGGACGTGGTGCGGTGAAAGGAGGCGCGCGCGGGGCGCGCGGGACCTACTACCTACAGACCGGTCCACCGGCGCCCGGCACCGGGAAGGCTCCCGTGGCGCGCCGGGTGATCTCGCCGTAGATCTCGGGGTCGGTCGTGTACTCGCCGAGCCGCACCGTTTTTCGGCTGCCGTGGTAGTCGCTGGAGCCGGTGGGCAGGAGCCCCAGCTCCCGGGCGAGGCCGCGCAGCCGGGCCCGGGTGGGCTCGTCGTGGTCCATGTGGTCGATCTCTATGCCGTCCAGGCCCGCGGCGGCGAGTGCGGCGATCGTGGTCTCGGGGACCACCTCACCCCGTTTCGAGGCGGCCGGGTGGGCGAAGACGGTGACCCCGCCCGCCGCCTTGACGAGCCGGACCGCCGCGAAGGGGTCGAGCTCGTGCTTTTCGGCGTGGGCCCGGCCGCCGTTGCCCAGCCAGTCGGGCGTGAAGGCGTCGGAGACGGTGGGGACGACGCCCAGTTCGACGAGGGCGGCGGCGATGTGCGGGCGGCCGACCGAGCCGTCCCCGGCGATGCGGGTGACCTGCTCCCAGGTGATGGGCACGTCGAGGGCGCGGAGCTTGCGGACCATCTCCTGGGCGCGCGGCACCCGGTCGTCGCGGACGAGCTCGCGCTCGCGCTCCAGCTCGGGTTCGGCGGGGTCGAAGAGGTACGCCAGCATGTGCATGCTCACGCCGTCGACGCGGCAGGAGAGCTCGGCGCCGGTGACGAGGGTGAGCCCTTCGGGCAGCGCGTCGATCGCCTGCTTGTGGCCGCCGACGGTGTCGTGGTCGGTGAGCGCGATGACGTCCAGCCCGGCCGCGGCGGCGTTCGCGACCAGCTCGGCGGGGGTGTCCGTACCGTCCGAAGCGGTGGAGTGGGTGTGCAGGTCGATGCGCACGACGTGTGACTCCAGGGCTCGCGGGCGGACGGGGACCGCTCAAGGATAACCGCCGCACACCAGGGCCCCGGCCCCGATCGGCCCGGCCCGCGCGTGATCTACCGCTCGCCCTCCGCTCGCCCTCGCGGGGTCTGCCGCTCGCCCCTACGTACCTGATCTGCCGCTCGCCCTTACGGGGTCTGCCGCTCGCCCGGCCCCTGTCGGGGCGGTGTCTCCGGGGCGGCGAGGAGGCGCGGGGTGAGCGCCCCGCACGGGACGAGGTCCACCTCTCCCCCGGCGTCGCGCAGATCGGTCAGCACCAGCTCGTCGTACATCAGCAGCCCCGACTGCTCGGGCCACAGGATCGCCCAGAGCCACAGGCCCTGCGCCTCGCCCGCGAAGACCGCCCGGTCCCCCGGGGCGTTCCTGACGTGCCAGAGCGGGGTGGGGCGCCCGGCGGCGTGGACCTTGGCGTCGGGGGCGGATTCGACGTTCAGGTGGGGGCCGGGGTCGGGGCCGTCGATTCCGGCGTAACGGGCTCCGAGGCCGACGCCGAGCTCCTCGGCGACGAGGAGCAGCTCTCCCATGCCCCCCAGCGGACCGGGGCCCGAGCACGCGACAACGCTCGCCCGTCCGCCGCTGCGGTCGTCACCCGCGCCGGCCACCCCGGTGAACAGCCAGCCCACGGGGAGCGGCCAGGGCATCCAGACGGGCACCTGGGAGCGGTGCACCGCGACCCCGAGCGCCTCGACGCTCGGTGGGACGACCGGCTGCATCGGATGCACCTGGCCGTGCGCGGAGCACTGCCAGGCGTCGGCGAAAAGACCGGGCGCCCTGACCCGGCCACCGCACTTCGGGCAACTGGGTTCGCCCCTCATAGAGCCCAACGGTCCTCCCCGCCGGTCGCCCCGTCAAGGACGATCACCCGTCCGCAGCGTGGCTACCACCCGGTAAAGCAGATGCCCGTACCACCTACCGGGCCGCAGGGCCCGGTCAGTCCAGCGGTACGGAGGTGCGCAGCGGGTCACGCAGGTCCGTGCCGTGCGTGAGCCACCGCTCCTGGAGTTCCTGCGCCCCGCGCACCCGCTTCCAGGCGGCCTCGTTGTGGGTCATCGGCAGCAGCGGCAGGAAGCGCACCGGGTCCATCGGCTCGTCCAGCTCCAGGTCCTCCACCAGCCCGCCGGACTCCGCCACCAGCACCGAGGTGAACGGCGCCCCGGTCCACAGCGGCTCCCCCAGGTCCAGTGAGGCGCCCGGCGCCACGATGAGCCCCTCGACCTGCGGGGAGGCGGCCAGCACCGCGAGCGGGCGCAGCACCTGGTCGGTGTCGGCGAGCCCGCCCCGTACCGACAGGATCAGCTCGGCGCGGGGGCCCTTCACCGGGTCGGCGAGCGGCGAGGTGGGGTCGGCCATCGGCTGCCCCGACATGCCGAGCGTGGCGTAGCGCACCACATCGCCGTCGAGGAAGCGGAGCACCTCGATCCGGTCCGTACCGAGGAACGTCACATCGGCGCGGGCGTCCGGTTCACCGAGGGCCGAACGGAGCCGGGCTTCGGCCAGAGCGAGAATTTCTGCCATCCGGCGAGCATAGAGTGCGTATGGAGTGGGCAAAGTAAGGGATTCGGCCCGGGACGGCTGATAGCCTGGCCGCCGGTCGGGACAGCACGCAGAAGCGTCGCTCTCTTTGTCCCGACGACACGTCGTCCCTCACGGGGGACCGGCCGGAGGAGGTGGGGACTGCTATGGATCCAAGTCGACCGTGCAGTACCGATCACCCTTCCGCGTACCACCCTTCCCGTTGACCCTCCCGCTGGGCTTCCGGGTGAACCTCGCGCTGGACTTCCCGTTGAACTGACGCCTCGTCGGCTTCCGCCGGTGGCTCATGAACGGTCGTTCGCACCGCGGAAGAGTCTCGAAGAGTCTGCGGAAAAAGCCTTTCTTCCCTGCCTGTCTGTAGCGAACGCCGTCATCGCGCCCGCGCGGTGCCGCCCGCTTTGCGGACGTGAGCGCACGTCCCCATTCCGGGCTGTTCCACGCCCTCGCCGACGGCCCTCCGTGAAGGAGCCAGCCATGTCGATGATCCGTGACCTGCGCGCCGCCGTGCGCCCGTCCCTGCGCCCCTCCCTCCGTAAGACCAGCGCCCCGCACAGCGGGTACGACACCACCCGTGACCCGTCCGCCTCCAGCGCCGTCGTGGACTGCGCGGTCTACCGCGACGGCTCCCGGGTGGCGGCGCCCGCGACCCCGACCCCGCACGAGGCGATGCTTCAGGTGCGCGAGGACGGCGGCTTCGCCTGGATCGGTCTGCACGAGCCGACGGAGGAGGAATTCGCGGGCATCGCCCGGGAGTTCGGGCTCCACCCGCTCGCCGTGGAGGACGCCGTCCACGCCCACCAGCGGCCCAAGCTGGAGCGGTACGACGACACGCTGTTCACCGTCTTCAAGACGATCCACTACGTGGAGCACGACGAACTGACCGCGACCAGCGAGGTCGTGGAGACCGGTGAGGTGATGTGCTTCACCGGCCGGGACTTCGTCATCACCGTCCGGCACGGCGGCCAGGGCTCCCTGCGCGCGCTGCGCCACCGCCTCCAGGAGGACCCCGAGCTCCTCGCCAAGGGCCCCTCCGCCGTGCTGCACGCCATCGCCGACCATGTGGTCGACGGGTACATCGCGGTGGCGGAGGCGGTGCAGGACGACATCGACGAGGTGGAGATCGACGTCTTCTCCACCCCGGCGAAGGGCGGCCGGCGCGGTTCGGACGCGGGCCGGATCTACCAGCTCAAGCGTGAGGTGCTGGAGTTCAAGCGGGCCGTCTCGCCGCTGCTGCGCCCGATGCAGCTGCTCAGCGAGCGGCCGATGCGGCTGATCGACCCCGACATCCAGAAGTACTTCCGGGACGTCGCCGACCACCTCGCCCGGGTCCAGGAGGAGGTCATCGGCTTCGACGAGCTGCTGAACTCGATCCTCCAGGCCAATCTGGCGCAGGCGACCGTCACCCAGAACGAGGACATGCGCAAGATCACCTCCTGGGCGGCGATCATCGCCGTACCCACGATGATCTGCGGGGTCTACGGCATGAACTTCGAGTACATGCCCGAGGTGGAGTGGAAGTACGGCTATCCGATGGTGCTGGGCGTCATCGGGGCGGTGTGTTTCTCCATCCACCGCATCCTGAAGCGCAACGGCTGGCTGTGAGCTCGAAAGGCCCCGCGCGAGGCCCTAAGCTCCCGGCCATGACTGACGGAGCCGACGCGCTGCTGGAGAGGGCCCTCGTCGAGGAGGCCACGAAGAAGTCCGGCCTCATCTGGGTACGGGCCACCGGGCCCGCCCGTGCCGTCTGGCACATCTGGCACGAGGGCGCGGCCCACCTCGTCGGGGACGGCCCGGGCGAGCAGCCGCTGCCCCCTGGGCTGACCGACGGCGGGAGCGCCGAGGTGACCGTACGCAGCAAGGACAAGGGCGGCCGGATCGTCGCCTGGACCGCGGGGGTACGGGTCCTGGCGCCGCACTCCGAGGAGTGGGAGGCGGCCGTCGCCGAGCTGAAGGGCAAGCGGCTCAACGCGCCGGACGCCGAGGTGATGACCGAGCGCTGGGCGCGGGAGTGCGCGGTGGTGCGCCTGACGCCCGGGGCGGTCAGCACCGATCTGCCGGACACCTCGCTGGCCGCCGCCCCGCTGCCGACCGCGGCGACCACCCGGCGGCCCGTACCGGCCGCGCTCCCCAGGCTGCTGCTGAAGCGGCGCCGGGGGAGCGCGGACGCGTAGTCGCCTGAGAGCTCAGCCGGAGGACTTGGGGAGCTGGCCGCCGTAGTCCACGGTGTCGTCCTTGTCCGGGGCCTCCAGCGGGAAGGCGCGCCCCCAGTCGGCCAGGGAGACCGTGCCCCCGCCGCCGCCCCTGGCCACCCGCACCGGGTACGGCTTGCCCTCCAGGGAGACGTCCAGCGCCCCGCCCTCGCCCTTGCCGCCCAGGAGCTGGATGGTGCGGTGCCCGGCGACCGTGTCCCGGCTGCCCTTGTTCAGGGTGCCGTGCAGCGGCAGCAGACCGCCGAGCAGGACCTTCTTGTCGGTGAAGCCGCGCAGCTGCCGGTAGCTGGGGTCGTCCTTGGGGACCTTCACGTACTTGCCGCCCAGCTTCTCGGCGGCCTCCTGGTCGGACGGACTCACCTTGCCGCCCTCGTCCTCGTGCACCCAGAAGTCGGCGTCGGCCTTGATGAAGAGCTCGTCCTCGATCCGCAGCAGCACGAAGTTCCGCTTCTTGGAGGAGACCGACCCCGTGCCGCCCTTGTCGCTGAGCTTCATGTTCAGCATGTAGGTGCCGCCCTTGCTCACCAGGGTGCCCGCCAGCCGTACGCCGTCGGCGCTGTCGGCCGCCGCTCTGGTCTTCGCGTCGATCTGCTGCGCGGAGAGTTTCCCGATCCCGTTGGTCCCCTTGTCCGGGTCCTCGCCCGCGCAGGCCGTGAGGGCGGCGACGAGCCCCCCGCAGAGCGCGAGCGCGAGCGCGGTCCGGTGATGATTCCGGACTGCCGGGGCAAAAGAGGTCACGGGCGTACTGCCTCTCAACTGCGATCGGGGGGCAGAGCGCAGCGTACCCGGGCTCCGGGCACCGTCCGGCAGCCCACCGTACGGCCGGGTCCGCCGGGGCGCGGTACGGCGGCAGGGGCTAGCCTGATCCCGCGTACGGCTGTCCGCGCACGACTGCCCGCGTACGGTGAAACGCCCTGGTCGGTGCGGAGCGTCGGCACAAGGCGTCAGCACAAGGCGGCGGCCGGACACCGGCGGAGCAGCGGCCGGACACGGTGGCGCAGCGGCCGACCACCGGCGGCACGAGAGACGAGGAGGCGGAGCATGGCGGCAGGAGCCCCCCGGGTCTTCGTCTCGCACCTCGCCGGAGTGCCCGTGTTCGACCCGAACGGGGACCAGGTCGGCCGGGTCCGCGATCTGGTGGCGATGCTGCGGGTCGGCGCACGGCCGCCGCGCATCCTGGGCCTGGTCGTCGAGGTGATCAGCCGACGGCGGATCTTCCTGCCGATGACCCGGGTGACGGGCGTCGAGTCCGGCCAGGTCATCACGACCGGTGTCGTCAACATGCGGCGCTTCGAACAGCGGCCCACCGAACGGCTCGTCCTCGGCGAGTTCCTCGACCGTCGCGTACGGCTGGTGGAGAGCGACGAGGAGGTCACCGTCCTGGACGTGGCGATCCAGCAGCTGCCCGCCCGCCGGGACTGGGAGATCGACAAGTACTTCGTCCGCAAGGGGCGCGGCGGGGCGCTGCGCCGCAAGGGCGAGACGTTGACGGTGGAGTGGTCGGCGGTCAGCGGCTTCTCGCTGGAGGAGCACGGGCAGGGCGCCGAGAACCTGGTGGCCACCTTCGAACGGCTGCGCCCCGCCGACGTGGCCAACGCCCTGCACCACCTCTCCCCCAAGCGCCGGGTCGAGGTGGCCGCCGCGCTGGACGACGACCGGCTCGCCGACGTCCTGGAGGAGCTGCCCGAGGACGACCAGGTGGAGATCCTCGGCAAGCTGAAGGAGGAGCGGGCCGCCGACGTCCTGGAGGCGATGGACCCGGACGACGCGGCCGACCTGCTCTCGGAGCTGCCCGAGGAGGACAAGGAGCGGCTGCTGACCCTGATGCGGCCGGACGACGCCGCCGACGTACGGCGTCTGATGTCGTACGAGGAGCGGACGGCGGGCGGTCTGATGACGACCGAGCCGATCGTGCTGCGCCCGGACGCCACGGTGGCGGACGCGCTCGCCCGGGTGCGGCAGCAGGACCTGTCCCCGGCGCTCGCCGCCCAGGTGTACGTGTGCCGCTCCCCCGACGAGACGCCGACCGGCAAGTACCTGGGCACCGTGCACTTCCAGCGGTTGCTGCGCGATCCGCCGTTCACGCTGGTCAGCTCCATCGTCGACAGCGATCTGGTGCCGCTGCCCCCGGACACCCCGCTGCCGACGGTGACCAGCTATCTGGCCGCGTACAACCTGGTCTCGGCGCCCGTGGTGGACGAGAGCGGGTCGCTGCTGGGCGCGGTGACCGTGGACGACGTCCTGGACCACCTGCTCCCCGAGGACTGGCGCGAGACCGACTTCCACGGCGAGGGGGGCATCCGGCATGGCCGGTGAGGAGCGGTCGAAGGCCGCGTCGACGGGTTCGTCGGGCCTGGTGCGGCCCCCGCGCACCCGGATCGACCAGCCGAAGTCGCCGGGGCTGAAGCTGCTGCCGGAGTACGACCCGGAGGCGTTCGGCCGGTTCTCCGAGCGGATCGCACGGTTCCTGGGGACCGGGCGGTTCATCGTCTGGATGACGCTGATCATCATCGTCTGGGTGGCGTGGAACGTCTGGGCGCCGAAGGAGCTGCGCTGGGACGAGTACCCGTTCATCTTCCTGACCCTGATGCTCTCGCTCCAGGCCTCGTACGCGGCCCCGCTGATCCTGCTCGCCCAGAACCGGCAGGACGACCGGGACCGGGTCACCCACGAGCAGGACCGCAAGCAGAACGAGCGGTCCATCGCCGACACCGAGTACCTCAGCCGGGAGATCGCGGCGCTGCGGATGGGCCTCGGGGAGGTCGCCACCCGGGACTGGATCCGCTCGGAGCTCCAGGACATGGTGCGGGACATGGAGGACCGCCGGATCGTACGGACATCCGAGAGTGACGAAGGCGACCGCTGACGGGCTACCCGCCCGTAGGGCCCGGCGCCGTAACATCGTCGGTATGGCTACGGAAGACGCGGTGCTTGAGGCACTGGCGACAGTGAACGACCCGGAGATCCACCGCCCGATCACCGAGCTGGGCATGGTGAAATCGGTCGAGATCGATCCTGACGGTGTAGTCGCTGTCACGGTGTATCTCACGGTCTCCGGCTGCCCGATGCGCGACACGATCACCAGGAACGTGACGGAGGCGGTCTCCCGGGTGGAGGGCGTCTCCCGGGTGGAGGTCACCCTCGACGTCATGAGCGACGAGCAGCGCAAGGAGCTGGCGAGCTCGCTGCGCGGCGGCACGGCCGAGCGCGAGGTGCCCTTCGCCAAGCCCGGCTCACTGACCCGGGTGTACGCGGTCGCCTCCGGAAAGGGCGGCGTCGGCAAGTCCTCGGTGACGGTGAACCTCGCGGCGGCGATGGCGGCCGACGGGCTGAAGGTGGGCGTCGTGGACGCGGACATCTACGGGCACAGCGTGCCCCGGATGCTCGGTGCGGACGGCAAGCCCACCCAGGTCGAGAACATGATCATGCCGCCGTCCTCGCACGGCGTGAAGGTCATCTCCATCGGCATGTTCACCCCGGGCAACGCCCCCGTGGTGTGGCGCGGCCCGATGCTGCACCGGGCGCTCCAGCAGTTCCTGGCCGATGTGTACTGGGGCGACCTGGACGTCCTGCTGCTGGACCTGCCGCCGGGCACGGGTGACATCGCGATCTCCGTGGCGCAGCTCGTGCCGAACGCGGAGATCCTGGTGGTCACGACCCCGCAGCAGGCGGCGGCCGAGGTGGCGGAGCGGGCCGGTTCCATCGCCGTACAGACCCACCAGAAGATCGTCGGCGTCGTCGAGAACATGTCGGGCATGCCGTGTCCGCACTGCGACGAGATGGTCGACGTCTTCGGCTCGGGCGGCGGCGCCCGGGTCGCCGAGGGCCTGACCCGCACGGTCGGCGCCGAGGTGCCGGTGCTGGGCTCGATCCCGATCGACGTACGGCTGCGCGAGGGCGGCGACGAGGGCAAGCCGGTGGTCCTGTCCGACCCGGACTCCCCGGCGGGCAGCGCGCTGCGGGCCATCGCGGGCAAGCTGGGCGGCCGCCAGCGGGGCCTGTCGGGCATGTCACTGGGGATCACCCCGCGCAACAAGTTCTGAGAGACCGGAGCCCAGCCCGTCCGGACCTCCACCCGGCCCGTCCGGCGTTCGAGGACATCGTGTGACCCGAGCGCCGGACGAGGCCGGCCCGTCGGACCCGTCCGGACGCCCACCCAGCCCGTCCGGCGCTTGAGGACGAAAGCGGCCCGCCGGACGCCCCCGGCCCTACGCGTAGCTCGCGATGTCCTTGATCACCGCGAAGCCCAGACCGTACGCGCTCATCCCCCGCCCGTACGCCCCGATGTGCACGCCCTCGTGCGCCGACCCGGCGAGCACCCAGCCGAACTCGGACTCCCGGTAGTGGAACTCCACCGGAACCCCGTCCACCGGCAGGGAGAGCGTCGACCAGGGCGCGGAGCCGAGGTCGTCGGCGAGGGTGAACGCCGTCTCGGTCTGCTGGTCCAGCCAGTCGTCGCGCAGGGTGTGGTCCATCTGCGGCGGCCAGGTGTACGCGAGCAGGCCCGAGCCGGCCAGCCAGGCGGCCGAGGAGACCGTGGTGGCGTCCAGGACCCCCGTACCGTCGCCGCTGCGTCTCACGGGGCTCGCGGCGACCGTGATGACGGCCGCGAACCGCTCCTTCTCGGCGGCGGAACCGTCCGTCTTCACCGAGGGCTCGTCACCGTGCCCGGTCGAACCGTGCTGCACCGTGCCGTCCGCCGCCGTGCCGACCTGCATCAGCCAGCGCGGACCGGTGAAGGCCTCGTCCAGCCCGTACCAGGGGAACGGGGCCTCCAGATAGCCGTCGACGGTACGCCGCCGGGCCGCCGGCACCTCCTCCGCCGTGACCGTGCCAGGGGCACCGTCCGTATCCACCCGACTCGTCGTCTCCATCTGAGCGGCCGCCTCCTCGATCAGTCCTGATCCGGAGCGGCCCGCCCCCCGCGGGCATGGGCGTCCTCGCAACCGGACAGATGGAGAATAGCCATACCGTCCGGACGAGTCGGGATTGACCTGGTGTCAGGTGGCGTCCGCATCGAACGGCGGCCGCTCGCTCTGCGCCTGCGGCGGGGTCTTCTTCAGCAGGTCAGGGGTGGTGTCACCGGTCTTGGTGAGGCTGGGCGAGGTCGTGGTGGCCGACGCGCCCGCCGAGCCGTTCGCCGCACTGTTGGCGGAATCCGGTGCGGGTGTGCGGCCGTTCACCGCGTCCGTGACGTCGGCGATCTCCTTGCGCAGGTCGAAGCTCTCGCGGATCTCCTTCAGCCCCAGGTCGTCGCTGCCGTCCATCAGCTGCTTGCGGACGAACGTCTTGGGGTTGAGGTCCTCGAACTCGAAGTCCTTGAACTGCGGGCCCAGCTCCGTACGGATGTCTTCCTTGGCGCTGTCCGAGAACTCACGGATCTTGCGGATGGTGCGCGTGACGTCCTGGATGAGCTTGGGCAGCTTGTCGGGGCCGAAGACCAGCACGGCCAGGACTCCGATGGTCAGCAGCTCCAGTGCGCCTATGTCATTGAACACCTAGCTGCTCCTCGTGTTCTCCGCGTGTTCTCCGCCTGATGCCGACGTCCGCGGCAGGCTGGGTCGGGTGCCCGGACCGCTCAACGGTACCTGGCCGAGCTGTCCGGGCGGTACCTCGCCATGTCGCTCACGTGCCGCTCGCCGAGCCCAGCGTCAAGGTGACGGACAGCTCCTTGCCACCTCGGGTGAGCCGCAGCTCCAGCCGGTCGCCCGGCCGGTGGGCGCGGATCTTCACGATCAGCTCCTCCCCGCTGTGCACCCGCTGGCCCTGGACGGCGGTGATGACGTCGCCGGAGCGGATGCCCGCCTTGGCGGCCGGTCCGTCCTTGGTGACCGCGGGGCCGTCGTCGGCGCCCTTCACGCCGACCTTGGCGCCGTCGCCGGTGAACTTCATGTCCAGCGTGACGCCGATCACGGGGTGGGTCGCCCGGCCGGTGTTGATCAGCTCCTCGGCGACGCGCTTGCCCTGGTTGATCGGTATCGCGAAGCCGAGGCCAATGGAGCCGGACTGGCCGCCGCGCTCGGGCCCCTTGCCGCTGTCGGCGGCGCGGATGGCGCTGTTGATGCCGATGACATGGGCCTGGGTGTCGACCAGCGGGCCGCCGGAGTTGCCCGGGTTGATCGGGGCGTCGGTCTGGAGGGCGTCGACGTAGCTGATGTCGCTGCCGTCGCCCTTCTCGCCGCCCGCGGTGATCGGCCGCTGCTTGGCGCTGATGATGCCCGAGGTGACCGTGTTGGACAGGTCGAAGGGGGCGCCGATGGCCACCACGGGGTCGCCCACCCGGACGTTGTCGGAGTTGCCCAGCGGCAGGGGCTTGAGGCCGGAGACCCCCTTGACCCGGACGACGGCGAGGTCGTAGCCGCTGTCCTTGCCGACGAGCTCGGCGGCGGCCGTCTCGCCGGTGCTGAACGTGACGGTGATGTCCCCGCTGGAGCCGGCCGGGGCGACGACGTGGTTGTTGGTGAGGATGTGGCCCCGGTTGTCGAGGACGAAGCCGGTGCCCGTGCCGGACTCGGCGGTGCCGCTGACGTGCAGGGTGACCACGCTCGGCAGGGCGCTGGCAGCGATGCCCGCGACGCTCTCGGGGGCCCGGTCGCCGTTGTCGTGGCTCGCCTGGGGCAGCTCGACGGTGGTCAGCCCGCCATGGCGCTCGATGTACGCGCCGACTCCGCCGCCGATACCGCTGGCGACCAGGGTCAGCAGGAGCACCCCGGCGAAGGCCCCGCCCCGGCGGTTCTTCCGGCGCCCCGGCTCGGTGCCCGGCGCCGGTCCCGTCTGGGTCAGCGGCTGCCCGGGCGCACCCCACGGGTCGTACTGGAGCCACTGCGAGGCCTGCGGCTCCCCCGCCCCGGCGTACGGCGCCTGCTCCGGAGCGCCCGGAGGCGGTACGGGGGTGGGCTGCGGCGGCAGGGGCGACGACTGCTGCGGTGGTACGGGGGCGGGTTGCGGCGGTACGGAGGTGGGCTGCGGCTGTACGGGAGCGGTGTGGGGCGGCACGGGGGCGGCCTGGGTCTGCGGTGGTACGGGGGTGCCGTGGGCCGGGGTCGGCCGCTGGACCGGCGGCGCGGGCGCCCACGGTCCGGGGCCGCCGTACGGCGGGGTGCTGTACTCGTCGGGCTCATGCAGCGGCACCCCGGACGGGCGGGACGGCTGGGCCGACTGGGACGACTGGGACAGCTGCGGCTCCCGGCCACCGGGGTGGGCGGTGGCGCCGGAGCTGCCGGGGTGCCCGGTGGTGTCGGGGTGGGCGGTGGTGCCGGACTGGGCGGTGGCGTCGGAGCGTCCGCTACCGCCGGGGTGCCCGGCACCGCCGGGACGGGCGGCGCTGTCAGGGTGGACAGGGTCACCAGAACGGGCGGCGCGCTCCGTGTGCCCGGACGGGGGCACGGCCTCGCCCTCGCCCGTGCCCGCCTCCCGGTCCTCTGGCTCGGCGCGGCCGGGCCGCCCCGCCGTGGGGCGGCTCCACCACTTCGCCTGGGGCCCGGTGGGCTTCCCGTCGTCCATGCTCTCTCCGCAACTGGCCTCTGCACGCCCCACAGAGGCGTCCCTCCCCGGGATTCAACCAGGTCGGCGGGGCCCTGCGCAGGGCCCCGTCACGGTTCGGACGGAGCCCGGCCTGATCCGGACGGCAGGGCTCGGGGTCCGGACGGGGGACTCAGGGGGAGAGCGGGCTCGCCAGGTCGTTGGTCGGGGCGGCCGGAGCCGGAGTCGAGGGGGCCGGCGGTGTGACCGCCTTCGCCGTCGAACCGCTGCCCAGCACCGCCGCGAGCAGCGGGGTCGAGCCACCGCTCGGACGTATCAGCGGCGGCGGCACGGAGACGTTCAGCACCGGGAACGCGAACGGGTGGCCGCCCGATGCCGACGTGCCGAGCAGCAGGGGCGTCGCCATGTGCGCGCGCGGGGACAGGGGCGGCTTCACCACCGGGGCATGGGTGAGCGAGGGGGACGGCCGGTACGCACCGGTCGACGACACGTCGACGGCGGACCGGTCGGCCGACAGGGGCTCGCCGCCCACCGACTGGGCACCGCCCCGGCGGCTGACCGCCTCGGCGGAGCCTCCGGCGCGGGTCTCGGCGTCGAGCGGGGTCACGCTGTTGCCGCTGCCCTCGGCGCGCGGGACGGATTCGGAGCCGTAATCCAGCGGCAGGCTGCCGCCGAGCGCGAGCGCTGCCAGGGAGACGGCACCGGCCGCGGCGAAGGCGAAGCGCCGGCCGCGCCACGGGGAGCGCTCGGCGTCCCGGGCCACCTCGTGTATGCGGAAGGCGGAACGGTGACCGCCCGGGAGGGCGGTGGAGCCGTGGGGGGCCGGGAAATAGCCGAACTCGTCCAGCGGGGAGGAGGAGGGGGACGCGGCGTCGCCTCGGGTGGAGCCGGAGGACCGGGCCGGGGGGAAGAACTCGTCGGCGAAGGGCCCGCCGGAGCCGAACGGCCTGCCGCCACCGGGGCCGTCGCCGCCAGGACCCCCGGGAAGGCCCTGGAGACGGGCCAGGAACCCCTCGGAGGGCGAGGGTGAGGCGGACATGGCGAAGGCGCTCTTGAGGCGGCGCTGGGCGTCGGCCTCGGCCTTGCACCGGGCGCAGGTCGCCAGATGGGCGAGGACCCGCTCGCGGGCATCGTGATTGAGCTCGCCGTCGACCAGCGCGGCGAGCCGGTCCCCCAGATGCGCTTCGGCCGGGGTGGGACCGGTGGGACCTGTACCGCTCACGCCGTTCCGCCCTCCCCTGCCAGGACCGCGTCCGCCAGGGAGCGCTGCTCGGCGCGGGCCTCGGGCGAACGGTGCTTGAGCGCCTTGCGCAGATGCGAGCGGCCGCGGTGGATGCGGCTGCGCACGGTGCCGAGCTTCACCCCGAGGGTGGCGGCGATCTCCTCGTAGCTGAGGCCCTCGATGTCGCAGAGGACGACGGCGGCGCGGAATTCGGGCGCGAGGGTGTCCAGCGCCTGCTGCACATCGGCGTCGAAGTGGGTGTCGTTGAAGACCTGCTGCGGCGACGGCTCCCGGCTGGGCAGCCGCTCGGCCGCGTCGTCACCGAGCGAGTCGAAGCGGATCCGCTGCTTGCGCCGGACCATGTCGAGGAAGAGATTGGTGGTGATGCGGTGCAGCCAGCCCTCGAAGGTGCCGGGTGTGTAGGTCGACAGCGAACGGAAGACCCTGACGAAGACTTCCTGCGTCAGGTCCTCGGCGTCGTGCTGGTTGCCCGTCAGCCGGTAGGCAAGGCGGTACACGCGACCGCTGTGCGTGCTGACGATCTCTTCCCATGAGGGCGGGGTCCACGCCTGAGAATCCGCATCAGAGGCGAAGGTCGCGGTCGGTGCGGAGTCTTCGGAAGAACGGTCAGCAATGTTGGTCACGGATTTCGGCTCACCGGCCGACCTGAGAAGGCGCCGCAGCACCCCGCCCCGATCCACAGGCGCAGCCGCACCTCCCCTATCGGCTCTGGTGGTGTCCAGTGGAGCCCCTACCATAGCCACCTCGCCCGTTAGCTCCGGATAAGCCTTTTTCCCTGCTGGGGCCGGGCTTCACCCGGAACTTCGCGACAGCCGGCCGGTCCGATCCGCGGGCCGGGCAGCTGCGCTTTCCCCACTCCTT
Organism: Streptomyces sp. NPDC059452; assembly: GCF_042750035.1. NCBI lineage: Bacteria > Bacillati > Actinomycetota > Actinomycetes > Kitasatosporales > Streptomycetaceae > Streptomyces > Streptomyces sp. NPDC059452. The sequence goes on along the minus strand of NZ_JBHYVE010000002.1, from coordinate 377,510 downwards.
GCACAACGCCCGGTCCCATCTGCGGGTTCCCGGGTCCAGCGGATACAGTCACCGTTGCGCCAACTACGGGGACAGGAGAGGGTCATTACCGCCAACCGGCAGACGAGCTGGAGCCTCGCCGACGCCTTTGTCGCCGAGGACGAAGCTCTGCACCGGGCCCGGGACCGGGCCCGCGAGCTGGGTCTCCGCTCGGTGTCACCCGGCACCGGTGCCGCGCTGCGCCTGCTGGCCGGCGCCGCGGGCGCCAAAGCGGTGGCGGAAATCGGTACGGGCACGGGCGTGTCCGGCATCTATCTGCTGCACGGGATGCGGCCGGACGGGGTGCTGACCACGGTGGACCCGGAGCCCGAGCGGCAGCAGTTCGCCCGGGAGGCGTTCCGCGAGGCGGGCTTCGCCTCCAACCGGTCCCGCTTCATCCCCGGCCGCGCGCTGGACGTCCTGCCCCGGCTCGCGGACGGCGGTTACGACCTCGTCTTCTGCGACGGCGACCGGCTGGAGAGCCTCGACTGCCTCGCTGAATCGTTGCGCCTGCTGCGCCCCGGCGGCCTGGTCTGCTTCGAGGGCGTCTTCGCCGACGGCCGCACCGTCGACTCCGCCGCCCAGCCCGCCGAGGTGCTGCGGCTGCGGGAGCTGCTGCGCGCGGTGCGCGAGAGCCAGGAGCTGATGCCGACGCTCCTGCCGGTCGGGGACGGGCTGCTCTGCGCGGTCCGGCGCGGCTGACCCCGTACTCGTAGCAACAACGCCTGTGAACGCACCACTGCCCGGTACGGAGATCCGTACCGGGCAGTGGTGAAGGTGATGGGCGTTCCGCGTCAGCCGACGACCTTCTTCAGCGCGTCGCCGAGGGCATCGGCCTCGTCCGGAGTCAGCTCGACAACAAGCCGACCGCCGCCTTCGAGCGGAACGCGCATGACGATGCCCCGCCCCTCCTTTGTCACCTCGAGCGGGCCGTCGCCCGTCCGCGGCTTCATGGCCGCCATGCTCGTTCCCCTTCCTGAAACCAGCTCATCGCAACCGGCGGCCCCATGACAGGCGCTGCCTCACCGGCATCGAACACATTGCTTCTTCGCCATTATCCCGCATCAACGACCCTGATGACCAACATCGCTCTGCATCGCTTGCGCAACGCGCTCTCTCAAAACCACTCAATTCGGCGATCCGGCTGCGATACTGCGCCACTCCGGGCCCCCAGGTGAGAGCCAATTGTTAGACGCAGGTCACATCTGCGGGCCGCCCCGCGTCGGCCATGCTTGCCTCCAGTGGCAACGATGCCCGAGCAGTGAGGGGACAAGCACCATGGCCGACGAGCTGGCTAACACCGTGCTCTACGACGTGACCGACGGTCTCGCGACGATCACGATCAACCGACCCGAGGCGATGAACGCCCTGAACACCGCGGCGAAGGTCGCGCTGCGGGACTCTCTCCGGGCCGCGGCCGCGGACCCGGGTGTACGGGCGGTTCTGCTCACGGCCACCGGGCGCGCCTTCTGTGTCGGCCAGGACCTCAAGGAGCACATCGCCACGCTCGCGGCGACCCGTGAGGCGGGCGACGGCAACGCGCTGAGCACGGTGCGCGAGCACTACAACCCGATCGTGCGGGCGATCACCGAGATGCCTAAGCCGGTCGTCGCCGGGGTGAACGGTGTCGCGGCCGGGGCCGGGTTCGGGTTCGCCCTGGCGGCCGACTACCGGGTGGTCGCCGACACCGCCTCCTTCAACACCTCGTTCGCGGGCGTCGCACTGACCGCCGACTCGGGCGTGTCCTGGACCCTGCCCCGGCTGATCGGGCAGACCCGCGCCGCCGATCTGCTGCTCTTCCCGCGCTCGATCCCCGCGCAGGACGCCCTGGAGCTGGGCCTCGTCAACCGCGTGGTCCCGGCGGCCGAGCTGGCCGAGCGCGCCGCCGAGGTGGCCCGCACCCTGGCCAACGGTCCGACGGTGGCGTACGCGGCGCTGAAGGAGTCGATGGCGTACGGCGCCGGGCACACGCTCGCTGAGACGCTGGAGAAGGAGGACGAGCTCCAGACCCGGGCGGGCGCGTCGCAGGACCACACCATCGCGGTGGAGGCGTTCCTGAAGAAGGAGAAGCCGGTCTACCTGGGGAAGTGACCGCTCATCCCACGGTGGCCCCGCCCCGGGCCGCGCAGTCCGCGAGGTGGTCGTCGACCAGTCCGCACGCCTGCATCAGGGCGTAGGCGGTGGTGGGGCCGACGAAGCGGATCGAGCGCTTCTTCAGCTCCTTGGCGAGCGCGGTGGACTCCGGGGTGACGGCGGGGACGTCGTCCAGTCCGCGCGGGGCGGGGCGGCCGGCCGGATCGGGGGCGTACGACCAGATCAGCTCGTCCAGCTCCCCGGCCGGCCAGTCGGCGAGCACCTTCGCGTTGGCGAGGGTGGCGTCGACCTTGGCCCGGTTGCGGATGATGCCCGGGTCGGCGAGGAGCCGCTCCCGGTCGGCGTCGGTGAACTTCGCGACCTCGGGGATGCGGAATCCGGCGAAGGCCGTACGGAAGGTCTCGCGGCGGCGCAGGATCGTGAGCCAGGACAGGCCGGACTGGAACGCCTCCAGGCAGAGCCGCTCGAACAGGGCGTCGTCCCCGTGGACCGGGCGGCCCCACTCGGTGTCGTGGTAGGCGAGGTAGTCCTCGGTGGAGAGCCCCCAGGGGCAGCGCAGCCGCCCGTCGGGAGCCGCGACGGCTCCGCCGCTCATCGCCCCTCCCCTTCCGTGCGGCCCGGGCCACCGGCCTGCGGGGCGTCGCCGGGCTCGGCGGGCCGGTCCCCCGGCTGCTTGAACAGATCGGCGCCCGTGCTCACCGCGGAGGCCTGGGCCCCGGCCAGGGCGGACTCCAGCTCCGCGATCCGGGCGTCCCGCTCGGCCAGCTCCGCGCCGAGCCGGGAGAGCGCCTCGTCGACGTCCGCCATCCGGTAGCCACGGGCCGCCATCGGCAGGCGCAGGGCCTCGATGTCCGCCCGGCCGACCGGGCGGCTCGCGGGCAGGGGGTCGGTGAACCGCTGGGGCTCCACGTCCTGGAGCACGGCGCTCCCGCCACCGCCGACCACCGCGAGGGTGACCGCCGTGACGACCACGACCATCGTGAGCAGCAAGAACCAGAACACGCGCATCTCCCCGGGAGCGGAAACCTCGTCCGGCTCCGATCGTGCCATGCGGCACGGACAGTCGGGGCCGGCCGTTGCCGACCGTTAGGGTCGCAGGCGGACTACTGAGGAGGAAACAGGGGATGGCAAGCGGTGCACTCAGGCTGGGGCGGCGGGAATTCGGGCCGCACGAGCCGGTGATCATGGCGATCGTGAACCGGACCCCGGACTCCTTCTACGACCAGGGCGCCACGTTCCGGGACGAACCGGCGCTCGCCCGGGTCGAGCAGGCGGTGGCCGAGGGGGCCGCGATCATCGACATCGGCGGGGTGAAGGCGGGCCCCGGCGAGGAGGTGAGCGCCGAGGAGGAGGCGCGCCGCACGGTGGGGTTCGTCGCCGAGGTCCGCCGCCGCCACCCGGACGTGGTGATCAGCGTGGACACCTGGCGGCACGATGTGGGCGAGGCGGTCTGCGAGGCCGGGGCGGACCTGCTGAACGACGCGTGGGGCGGGGTCGACCCGAAGCTGGCGGAGGTCGCCGCGCGGTACGGGGTGGGGCTCGTGTGCACGCACGCGGGGGGCGCGGAGCCGCGGACGCGGCCGCACCGGATCGCGTACGACGACGTCATGGCGGACATCCTGCGCGTGACGGTCGGGCTTGCGGAGCGGGCCGTGGAGCTCGGGGTGCGGGCGGACGGGATCATGATCGACCCGGGGCACGACTTCGGTAAGAACACGCGGCACTCCCTGGAGGCGACGCGTCGCCTTGAGGAGATGGCGGGGACGGGGTGGCCGGTGCTGGTGTCCCTGTCCAACAAGGACTTCGTGGGCGAGACGCTGGACCGGCCGGTGAAGGAACGGGTCATCGGGACGCTGGCCACGACGGCGGTGTCGGCGTGGCTGGGGGCTCGGGTGTACCGGGTGCACGAGGTGGCGGAGACGCGGCAGGTGCTGGACATGGTGGCGTCCATCGCCGGGCACCGGGAGCCGGCGGTGGCGCGGAGGGGGCTGGCGTAGGGGTTGCCGCCTGCCCGGCGGGGCGGGGTCCGGGGCGCTGCCCCCGAGCCCCGCTCCTCAAGCGCCGGAGGGGCTGAAGAGATGTCCTCAATCGCCGGGCGGGCTTGATTTGCCGGACGGGCTTGATTTGCCGGGTGGGCTGGAAGTTACCGCCCGACCTCCTTCGTCACCAGCGTCACTGCCTCCTCCACGTCGTCCGTGACGTGGAAGAGCAGCAGGTCCTTCTCCGAGGCCTTGCCGCCGGCGACCACCGTGTCGCGGAGCCAGTCGACCAGGCCGCCCCAGTAGGCGGTGCCGAAGAGGACGATCGGGAAGCGGGTGACCTTGCCGGTCTGGACGAGGGTGAGCGCCTCGAAGAGCTCGTCCAGGGTGCCGAGGCCGCCGGGCAGGACCACGAAGCCCTGCGCGTACTTCACGAACATCGTCTTGCGGACGAAGAAGTAGCGGAAGTTGACGCCGATGTCGACGTGCGGGTTGAGCCCCGACTCGAAGGGCAGCTCGATGCCGAGGCCGACCGAGACGCCCTTCGCCTCCCGGGCCCCCTTGTTGGCCGCCTCCATCGCGCCGGGGCCGCCGCCGGTGATCACCGCGAAGCCCGCGTCGACCAGGGCCTTGCCGATCTCGACCCCGGCGTCGTACTCCGGCGATCCGGCGGGGGTGCGGGCCGAGCCGAAGACGCTGATCGCGCTCGGCAGCTCGGCGAGCGCGCCGAAGCCCTCGACGAACTCCGACTGGATGCGCATCACCCGCCACGGGTCGGTGTGCACCCACTCGGAGTCGCCCTCGGAGTCCAGCAGCCGCTGATCGGTCGTGCCGGGCTGGACCTGCTCCCTGCGGCGCAGTACCGGACCCAGCCACTGTTCCTCGGGGGCCACCGCGCCCTCGGGGACCTCCGCACCTTCGGGGATCCGTGCGTCCTCGGCGTTGCCCATGTTCCGCTCCCTCCACCGACCTGCGTCGTCCTGGGTCGGGCTGTGTCGTGCTGCGTCCGGCCAGCGTAGATCGGCGAAGGTTACGTACGGGGGAATGCCGTACGTCAAGCGGTCAGCCGGTCAGTCGATCAGTCGGTCAGCCAGGAGCGGAGGCGGTCCTCGCAGTGGGTGATCTTCTCGACCACCACGTGCTCGTCGCGCTTGTGGGCGTACATCGGGTCGCCGGGGCCGTAGTTCACCGCGGGGACGCCGAGGCCGCCGAAGCGGGAGACGTCCGTCCAGCCGAACTTGGGCCGGGCGGTGCCGCCGACCGCCGCCATGAAGGCCTTCGCTGCGGGGTGGGAGAGGCCGGGCATGGCCGCGCCGGAGTGGTCGTCGATGACGATCTCGGCCACCCCGCAGTCGGCGAAGACCTCGCGGACGTGGGCGATGGCCTCCTCCTCGGTGCGGTCGGGGGCGTAGCGGTAGTTGACGACGACGGTGCAGGTGTCCGGGATGACGTTGGTGGCGACCCCGCCCTCGATGCCCACGGCGTTGAGTCCCTCGTGGTATTCGAGGCCGTCGATGACCGGGCGGCGGGGCTCGTACGCGGCCAGCTTGGCCAGGATCGGGGCGGCGGCATGGACAGCGTTGGACCCCATCCAGCTCCGCGCGGAGTGTGCCCGCTCACCTGCTGTACGGAGGTGGACCCGGAGCGTGCCCTGGCAGCCGCCCTCCACCTCGCCTTCCGAGGGCTCAAGCAGGACCGCGAAGTCTCCGGCGAGCCAGTCGGGGTGGGCGGCGGCGATGCGGCCGAGGCCGTTGAGGTCGGCGGCGACCTCTTCGTTGTCGTAGAAGATGAAGGTCAGGTCCCGGTTGGGTTCGGGGACCGTCGCGGCGATCCGGAGCTGGACGGCGACCCCGGCCTTCATGTCGGTGGTGCCGCAGCCCCAGAGGATGCCGTCCGCGTCGAGGCGGGAGGGGACGTTGTCGGCGATCGGTACGGTGTCGATGTGCCCGGCGAGGACGACACGCTCGGCGCGGCCGAGGTTCGTGCGGGCGACGACGTTGTTGCCGTGGCGGTCGACGGTCAGATGGGGCAGGCCGCGCAGCGCCGTCTCGATCGCGTCGGCGAGTGCCTTCTCCTCCCCGCTGACCGAGGGGATGTCGACGAGCCGGGCGGTGAGCGCCGGGCCGTCCAGGGTCAGGTCAAGCGTGCTGTCGGACATGGCCACGACCCTAGAGGACGGCACGCCGGACCTGGCCACGCCCCTGAGGGACCGGGGTATCGGGCCATGAGGGACTGGGGTATCGGCCCCGGCCGAACCCTCCAGTACGGTGGGGCCCGTGCCCCGGACAGCCAGCCCCCGCCGTCGCAGCCGCCTCCTCCGTTACACGGCCGCCCTCGCCGTGCTCGCGGCGCTCGGCGGCTATCTGGCCGTGCAGTACGACTCCTCGAACACCAAGGCCGTGCCGCGCTGTGTGGTGCGCGCCGCCGACGGGGACCACGTGTACGAGATGAGCCTGCACCAGGCGGCGAACGCGGCGACGATCTCCGCCGTCGGGACCACGCGCGGGATGCCGGAGCGGGCGGTGACGATCGCGATCGCCACGGCGATCCAGGAGTCCACGCTCCGCAACATCGACTACGGGGACCGTGACTCGGTGGGCCTGTTCCAGCAGCGTCCCTCGCAGGGCTGGGGCACCGTGGCGCAGATCATGGACCCAGTCCACTCGGCCGGGGAGTTCTACGACCACCTCGCCGAGGTCCCGGGCTACTCGCGGCTCCCGCTGACCGTGGCCGCGCAGCGCGTGCAGCGCAGCGGGTTCCCGCAGGCGTACGCGAAGCACGAGCCGGATGCCGCGCTGCTGGCCGCCGCGCTGACCGGGCGCGAGCCCACCGCGCTGAACTGCACGCCCTCGACGAAGGCCGCGGAGGGCCCGGGGGACGCGGCGAAGGTGCGGGCCGAGCTGATCCGCACCTTCGGCAAGGACGTCCTCCCGGCCACGAAGGCCGCCGGGGCCTCGGCCGCCTCCACCGTCTCGGTGCCCGTACCGGCGGCAGCGCGGGCGAAGGCCGACACCGCGCCCCGGCGCGGCTGGGAGCTGGCGCACTGGGCGGTGGCGCACTCCCAGGAGCTGCGGATCGAGCGCGTGAGCTATGCCGACCGGATCTGGGAGGCCGGTTCGGGCTGGCGCACCGAGAACGCGAAGGACAAGCAGCCCGGCACGGCGGCCGTCGGAATCCGGGTCGCCCAGTAGTACGAAGCGTCACCCGTACGGGCCCTAAGGCCTATCTCCCGGACCCGCTTCGGCAGCACCCTCCCCCTTCCGTTCGTTCCGCACCGATTCCCTTGCCGCCCAAGGGAAGTGACGGTTCGTCGAACGACTTCGGAATGCAGTGTTTGCCCGGGTTCCTCCACTGCGGATTATCGGACGCATTACTTACTCTTTACCTTTGCCCGCCGCAACTTTCCCTCCCCTCCGACCTGTTGTCAGTCCGTCCGGCTCACCGGAACGAATCGTTGACATCTCGTCGAAGGAGCACCATGTCCCTCCCCCTGCCCCGTCGGATCGCTCGTACCGCGCTGCTGTTCGCCGCGGGTGTCGTCCCCGTGGTCGGTGCGGCCGGTGCCGCAGGTGCCGCAGAGCTCCCGCAGACCCCGGACCTGGGCGGCCTGACCGCGCTGGACGGTGCGAGCGTCGGCAACACCCTGGACAGCGCCGCCCAGCAGGGCACCCAGGCGGCCGGTGACACCGGCGGCCGTATCGTCGGCACCGCCGTACCGGCCGCGGGCAAGGCCGCCGGCAACACCGCCGCGGTGGCCGCCCCGGCCGCCCAGGAGACCGCGGGCCAGACCGCGGGCCAGCTGGGCGGGGCCGTCGGCGGTGTGGCCGACGCCGCCGGTGGCGGTCTGCCGACCGACGCCCTCACCCAGGGCGGCGGGCTGCCCACGGGTGGCCTGCCGCTGAGCGGCCTGCCGATCGGCTGACCCACCGCCGTACGACATACGAACGTACGAGAGGGGCGGGGGGGGGGGGGGGGGCCCCGCCGCCCCCGCACCGAGTCAAGACGTAGAAGACGACGAGGGCAA
>NZ_JBHYVE010000002.1:331059-369385 GCF_042750035.1 Streptomyces sp. NPDC059452 | reverse complement strand
GAGTGCGCACTCCCCGGGCCCCTCTCGTATCTCGTACGCGTACGTTCAGGACAGCCGCTTGACCGCCGCCGCCACCCGCTCGTCGGTCGCGGTGAACGCCACCCGGACGAAGCGCTCGCCCGCCGGGCCGTAGAAGTCGCCGGGCGCGACGAGGATGCCCAGACCGGCCAGGTACGCCACGGTCTCCCAGCACGGCTCGTCCCGGGTCGCCCAGAGGTAGAGGCTCGCCTCGCTGTGCTCGATCCGGAAGCCGTGCGCCTCCAGGGCCGCGCGCAGGGCGAGGCGGCGGTCCGCGTACCGGGCGCGCTGCTCGGCCACGTGCGCGTCGTCGCCGAGGGCGGCGACGGCGGCGGCCTGGACGGGGGCGGGCGTCATCATCCCGCCGTGCTTGCGGATCAGCAGCAGCTCACCGAGGACGGCCGCGTCGCCCGCGATGAAGGCGGCCCGGTAGCCGGCCAGGTTGGAGCGCTTGGAGAGCGAGTGGACGGCGACGATCCCCTCGTAGTGGCCGCCGCAGACGTCCGGGTGGAGCACCGAGACCGGCTCGGCCTCCCAGCCGAGCTCCAGGTAGCACTCGTCGCTGAAGACCAGCACGCCGTGCTCGCGCGCCCACGCCACGATCCGGATCAGCTCGTCCTTGGCCAGCACCCGGCCGGTCGGGTTGGAGGGCGAGTTGAGCCAGAGCAGCTTCAGCCCGGCCGGGTCCAGCTCGGTCGGGTCGTCGTAGGCGACGGGCTCCGCGCCGCAGAGCCGGGCGCCGACCTCGTACGTCGGGTAGGCGAGCCTCGGGTAGGCGACCCTGTCGCCCGCGCCGAGCCCGAGCTGCGTCGGCAGCCACGCCACCAGCTCCTTGGAGCCGACGACCGGCAGCACGTTGGCGTGGGTCACCCCGACCGCGCCGAGGCGGCGCTCCACCCAGCCGGTGAGCGCGTCGCGCAGGGCCTCGGTCCCCCACACCGTCGGATAGCCGGGGCTGTCGGCGGCGGCGACGAGCGCCTGCCGGATCACCTCGGGCACCGGGTCGACCGGCGTGCCGACGGAGAGGTCCACGATGCCGTCCGGGTGGGCCTGGGCCGTCGTCTTGTACGGCGTGAGCCTGTCCCAGGGGAAGACCGGGAGGCGGGAGGAGACTGCGGACACGGGACTCTGCTTTCTCGGAGCTTTGTCGGAGCTTTGTCGGAGCTTTCTCAGGCTGTACGGGGATACGCCTCGGTCCCGCACGGTGACGAGCCGTACGGGACCGGGCTGCGCACGTGGTGCCGCCTGCTACTGGTTCTGCGGCGGCAGTCCGGCGACGAACGCGTGGTCGCGCTCGATGAGACCGAGCTTGGAAGCACCGCCCGGCGAGCCGAGGTCGTCGAAGAACTCGACGTTCGCCTTGTAGTAGTCCTTCCACTCCTCCGGAGTGTCGTCCTCGTAGAAGATGGCCTCGACCGGGCAGACCGGCTCACAGGCTCCGCAGTCGACGCACTCGTCCGGGTGGATGTACAAGGACCGCTGGCCCTCGTAGATGCAGTCGACGGGGCACTCTTCGATGCAGGCCTTGTCCTTCACGTCGACACAAGGCTGCGCGATGACGTAAGTCACGCTGTCGTTCCTCCTCGGTAGGGCGTTGGCTCTCGCGCGGGAGCGCGGCGTCGTCGATGCCCGCCCCTAGTATCTCCGTTCTCGGGCACGATCCGAACAGGAGGGGCGGACAGAGCTGTGGAATTCACCATGGGCGGACGGCTGGAGGTCCGCATCACACCTGCTGACGTGGGCAAACGCGTCTCCGTCCGGCGGCGTTCCGAGGGGGGCGGCGCGGGCGCGGAGTTCACGGACACGGTCGGCGTTCTCACATCATGGGACGACGGTGTGGTCGCGATCACACGCAGGAGCGGGGAGTCCGTCCGCATCGTGGAATCGTCCCTGGTGGCGGGCAAGGTCGTCCCCGCGGCCCCGGCCCGCAGACGGGGTCCGGCGGCCTCCTTCGAGGAGCTGGCCGCCGTCACCGCGCGGGCCTGGCAGCCGGTGGAGAGCGAGGCCCTGGGCGAGTGGCGGCTGCGCGCCGCCGGAGGGTTCACCCGGCGCGCCAACTCCGTACTGCCGCTCGGCGATCCGGGGATGCCGCTCGGCGAGGCGTTCGGGCAGGTCGAGCGGTGGTACGAGGAGCGGGGCCTGCCCCCGTACGTCCAGACGGCGACCGGGGCCGAGGGGACGCAGGAGACGCTCTGCGCGGAGCTGGAGCGGCGCGGGTGGCGGCGCGAGGTCTCGGCCCAGGTCCGGATCGCCGCGCTGGCGCCGGTCGGTGACCTGGACGCGGACGTGTCGGCGGTGCGGCTGACCCGCGAGCCGGACGCGGCGTGGCTCTCGCGCTACCAGCGCTTCACCACCCCCGGCCCGCACGTCCTGCGGGTGCTGGGCAGCGGCCCTTCGGTCTGGTTCGCCACAGTGGCGGGCGAGAGCGAGAGCGCGGACGAGAGCGAGGGCGAGAGCGCGGCTGCGGCCGGGGCCGAAGACGGGAGCAGGGCCGGGAGCGCGGTGCCCGCGGCGATCGGCCGGTGTGTCGTGGACGGGCGGTGGGCGGGGTTCATGGCGGTCGAGGTCGCGCCCGAGCACCGGCGGCGCGGACTGGCCACGGCCGTGATGGCCGCGCTGGCCCGCCGGGCCCTGGACGAGGGCGCTTCGGCGGCCTGGCTCCAGGTGGAGGAGGACAATGAGGGGGCGCGGGAGCTGTACGACGGCATGGGCTTCGCGACGCACCACAGCTACCACCATTTCCGGCCCGCGTAGCGGAGCCGGGGTGGGGCGGCGGCACGGCAGCAGGGACGATCAGGGGCATGGGTCGCATATGAGCGCAGAGGATTCCGGTACGGCCGAGCGGCGGCGGCAGTTCGCCGAGGAGGCCCGGTCCGAGCGGCCGGATCTGGCGCTGCTCTGCCTGCTGCTGGGCGCGGAGGCGGGCCCGGTCGGCCCCGAGGAACCGCGCCCGGTCGACCCGGCGGATGCCTCCCCCGACCCGTACGGGATCGATGCGGCCCAGATCGAGCTGGACCGGCTGGCCGGGCTGCTGCCGTACGGCTCCCGCTCCCCCGCCGACTGGGCCTCGGCGCTGGGCCGACTGCTGGGTGAGCGGTACGAGTTCAGCGGCTCGTCGGCCGACTACCAGCGGCTGGAGTCCTCGCTCCTCCAGCAGGTGCTGCGCCGCCGCCGGGGGCTGCCGATCCTGCTCTCGGTGGTCTGGATCGAGGTCGCCCGGCGGGCCGGCGCCCCGGTGTACGGGGTGGCGCTGCCCGGCCACTTCGTGGTCGGCTTCGGGGACCCGGCCCAGCCGGTGCTCGTCGATCCGTTCGCCGGGGGCGCGCCGCTGACCGGCCAGGACGCGGACCTCCTGGTCGCCGGGGCGACCGGGGCGCGGCTTGAGCCGTCCATGCTGACGCCCGCGCGGCCGCTGGAGATCGTCCTGCGCATCCTCAACAACATCAGGGCCTGGGCCACCGCCCGCCCCGAGCGCACGGATGTGGCCCTCTGGGCGGTGGACCTCTCGCTGCTCCTGCCCTCGCACCCGGCACGGCTGCGCTACGAGCGGGCCCAGCTCCTGGTCCAGCGCGGGGAGTTCCAGCGCGGGGCGGCGGAGATGGAGGAGTACGCGGAGGTGCTCGACACCATCGAGCCGACGACGGCCGAGACGGTCCGGCACAAGGCCCAGGCGGCCCGCGCCCTGCTGAACTGACGCCCACGCCGTTCCGGGGCCGGTCCGGTCTGTCGCGCCGCGCCGGGGCCGGGCCAGCGTGTCGCGCCGGGCGCCCGGCGGCGGGACCGGCGTCCCGCCCGTCCCGTCCCCGCCCGTCCCCGCCCCGTGCGCTCCCGGTGTACCCCCGGACGCCCCCGTCCGCGCCCACGCAGGCACGGAAATCCGCCAATTCGTCGGCGTACCCGAATGCTCATGCGCTCCACTGGAGACTCGTCACCCGACGCGCACACACCATCGCATTCTGCGATACGCCTGTAGTGCGCGCCCGGAGAGAAATGCCGAGGGCAGCCTGATGACAACTGTTCTGCTGGTCCACACCGTGCCGCTGTGGCGCGCTTCGCTGGCCTCCCTGCTCGGTGCCGGGCAGGGCATAGACGTACGGATCTCCGAACAGGGCGCGATACGTTCGGCGCTCGCCGGGAAAGGGCCCGATGTGCTCCTCACCGACCTCGACTGTCCGGATGCCCTGGACGTCCTGGAGGAAGTGAGGTCGCTGGCCGAACCGCGCGGCAGGGGGTGTCCGCTGGCCGTGCTCACCCGCAGCGACCGGCCGCGGGGGCTGCGCCGGGCCTACGAGGCGGGCGCGCGCGGCTACATCGACAAGTACCGGCCGGTGAACGACCTCTCCGAAGTGATGCACAAACTCGCCGACGGCGGGCGGCACATCGACGAGTCGCTGGCGTTCAGCCTGTTGCAGGTGGCCGACATGCCCTTATCGCCCAGGGAGTTGAGCGTGCTCTCGCTCGCGGAGGGCGGGGAGACGGTCTCCGGGATCGCGGGGCGGCTGCATCTGACTCCGGGGACGGTACGCAACTACCTCGCCGCCGCCATTCGGAAGTCCGGGGCGCGCAATCGGATGGACGCCATCAGACGGGCGAAGGAGGCGGGGTGGATATGACCCGGCCGCTCGGTCACAGGGACGCGTCGTCCGGCTCCCAGAGCCCGGCCAGGTCCCGGTAGAGGGCCGAGGAGCGCAGCAGCTCCGCAGAGGTGCCGCAGCGGGTGCGGACCCCGTCCATCACCAGGATCCGGTCGGCGCGCCGGGCCGAGCTGAGGCGGTGCGCCACGACCACCAGGGCGCCCGGCAGCGCGGCGAACGCGCGCTCGGCGCGGGCCTCGGCGGACGGGTCGAGCCGACTGGTGGCCTCGTCGAGCACGATGAGCGGCGGGGCCGCCAGATGGGCCCGGCCCAGGGCGACGAGCTGCCGTTCGCCCTGGGAGAGCCGGTCCGGTTCGAGGAGCGCGTCGAGGGAGCCGAGCCGGGAGAGCAGGGGGTCCAGGCCGAGCGCGTCGACCGTGGCGGCCAGGGACCGGTCGTCCGCGTCCGGGCGGAGGTAGCGGAGGTTGTCGCGCAGCGAACCGGTGAACACGTAGGCGTGCTGGGGCAGCAGGACGCGTACGGAGGTGGCGTCGGCCGCCCGCACCGGCCGCCCGTGCCACCGCACCGAGCCCCCGGTGGGCTGCTCGACCCCGGCGATGACGGCGGCGAGCGTGGACTTGCCACTGCCGCTCGGCCCGACCACCGCGAGGTGCTCGCCGGGGGCGATGCGCAGCGAGAGCCGGTCCAGGACGGGATGCGCGGCCGGTCCGTACGCGAAGGTGACGGCGTGGAGTTCGGCGACGGGGGCGTCGGCCGGCGGGGGTGCGCCCCGGTCGTGGCCGTCGCCCTGCGCCCGTCCGTCCTCGGCCGGGGGCGGCGGCGCGTCCGTGAAGCGGTCCAGGACCACCAGCAGACGGCCGCCGACCGTGGAGAGCATGGTCATCAGCGCCTGGACCGCCGGGGCCAGTGCCTGGGTGAGGTAGGTGAGTGCGCCCACCAGCGCGCCGGGCGTGAGCCCGTCGCGCAGCAGCCAGGGGGCGCCGAGCAGCAGCAGGAGCGGCGGGAAGCGGCCGCAGACCGCGAGCGCCACCACCCGTACGCCGGACCAGCGGGCCAGCGAACGGGCCGCGCGGACCTGGTCGGCGGCCAGGACCCGGGACTCTGCCACCGTACGGTCGGCGGCCCCGGCGGCGGCGAGGTCCCGCAGGTCGGCGGCGGTCCGGCCCGCGTGGGCGGCGTACGCCTCGTCGGCGGACAGGTAGTCGCGCTGCCGGGCGGCCATCGGCGGCAAGGTGGCCAGGAACAGGGCGGCCCCCAGGACCAGCGGGGGCAGCACGATCAGCAGGAGTCGCGGCTCCAGGGCCAGCAGACCGGCCACCGCCCCCGCCACCGTGAACACGAACGACCGCAGGGTCAGCACGAGTCCGGCCCAGCCGTCCCGGGCGATCTCACTCTGATGGGTGACCTGGGAGAGCGACCGGGAGGTGGTGTCGGCGGGATGTGCGAGGGCGCCGGACAGGGCCCGGGAGACGGCACGCCGGACCAGCCCGTCGCGCAGCGGCTCCACCAGGTCCGCGAGGCGTCCGAAGACCCCCCGGGTGGCGAGCTGGGCGGGGAGCACGGCCACGGCGGCGACGGCCAGCCAGAGGAGACCGGTGAGCGGGCGTCCGGCGAGGAAGCCGTGGTCGAGCGCGCGGGCGACGCCGAACCCGCCGAGGAAGGTCTGGACGAACTCCAGCAGGGACCAGCCGGCCAGCCGCAGGACGGTCCCGGTACGCGCCCGGAGGAAGGGCCGGGCGTCCCGCGTCACCCTGGTGAGGGGGCCACCGCCACGGCCGCTCGCCTTCGCCGATTTCGCCGGTGCCGCTGGTGCCGCTGGTGCCGCCGATCCCGCCGGTGCCGCCGGTGCCGCCGATTCCGCCGGTGCCGTCACCGGGCTGCTCGGCTTCTCCGATTTCGCCGATGCCGTCACCGGGCCTCCGCTCCGTGCATCGCTTCGGGGTGCGGGCGTGGGAGTGGTGGTGCCGGGGCGCCTGGGGTGCCCGAGGTGCCCGGGCTATCCGGGGTGCCCGAGGTGCCCGGTGCCTCGGGCGCGTCCGGTGCCTCGGGCGCGTCCGGCGGCTCGGCGGGCTCCGTCGCCTCCATCGCCTCCATACGGAACACCGCCCGGTACTCCGGATCCGCCCACAGCTCCTCGTGCGGGCCCGTCGCCCGGACGCGGCCGTCCTCCAGCCAGAGGACCCGGTCCGCGCGGGCGGCCGAGGAGAGCCGGTGGGCCACGATGACGCGGGTGGCGCGCCCGGCCCGTTCGTCGAGGGCGCGGCGGACGTGGTGCTCGGTGACGGTGTCGAGGCCCGAGAGCGCGTCGTCCAGGATCAGCAGGCGGCCCGGGTGGGCGAACGCGCGGGCCAGGCCCAGGCGTTGGCGTTCACCGCCGGAGAGCGGGGCCTCGGTGAGCGGGGTGGCGTAGCCGTACGGGAGGAGGCCGACGAACCCGTCCGCGCGGGCGGCCCGGGCCCCGTCCCGTACCGCGTCCGGCCCGGCGGTCCACGGCCCGAAGGCGATCGTGTCCTCCACCGTGGTGCCGGGCAGGGCGGGACGGGCGAAGGCGTAGGCGACCTCGGGGCGCAGGAGGGCGGGGTCCATGGCGGCCAGCGGTACGCCGTCCAGCAGCACGGTTCCGGTGTCCGGGTCGAGCAGCCTGCCCACGACCGCCGCGAACACCGACTTGCCGGAGCCCGAGCGGCCGACGACGGCGAGGGACGTGCCCCCGGGGACGGTCAGGTGCACACCGGTCAGCAGGTCACGTCCCTCCTGTACGACGCCGACACCCCGGAGTTCGAGGTGGCCGGGGCCTCCGGGGACCGGGCCCAGGCCCTGGTGCGGCAGCGGGTCCAGGGCGAGCAGCGGGTCCAGGGTGCGGGCGGCGGCGCGGCTGCGGGCGAGGGCGCCGAGCGCTCCGGTGAGGGCGCCGATGCCGACGGCGAGGGCCGCGTACCGGGAGGCGGCGACCAGCTCCCCGACGCCGATCGCGCCCGCGTCGAGCCGGAGTCCGCCGACCGCGAGGACCAGCAGCATGAGGAGCGGCAGCAGCAGGGCGCTCTGACCGGCGGCCCGCCCGTACACGGTCCAGGTGCGGCGGCCGTGGGCCGCGAGGGTGGTGAGCGGTTCGAGGATGCGGCGGTACTCGCGGGCTCCGGTACGGGCGGCGCGGATGGTGTCGGCGCCCTCCAGGGCCTCGGTGAGGCGGTGGGCGATGACGGACTGGGCGCGCTGGTAGTCGGCCCCGGCGTCGGCGGTGCGGCGGGTGAAGGTATGGAGCAGGGCGATGAGGAGGGGGGCGCCGAGGAGGAAGGCGGCCGCCGTCCAGGGGTCGATGAGGAACAGGCCGATGACCGCGCCGACCGGGAGCAGGACGCCCGAGACGGCTCCGGCGGCGGTGACGGGCGCGGCGGCCGCGTCGGCGGTGCGGGCGGTGAGCCGGGCGGTGAGGTCGCCGGTCGGTACGGCGAGGGCGCGGCGGGGTTCGGCGGCCAGGACCCGGGCGGTGGTGCGGGTACGCAAGTGGGCGGTGAGCCGGGCGGTGGTGCTGGTGCCGAGGACGGCCGAGCACGCGTCGAGCCCGGTCTCGGCGAGGATCAGTACGGCACAGAGCAGGAGCCCGGCCCAGGGCACGGGCCCGCCGTCGACGAGCCGGCCGACCGTGTGGCCGAGGGCGGCGGGCAGGGCGAGGGCGGCGAGCGCGCCGCCGATGGAGCAGAGGAGGAGGGCCAGGAGGGCGGCCGGGTGGCGGCGGGCGAGCTGCCGGGCGCCGGACGGAGTCGCGGGGCGGGGTTTCAGCCGCACGTGGTCTTCCTTTCCGGCTCGCGGCGGCACCTTGGGGCTCGCGGCAGCAGATGGCGTACGGATGCCGCCGGTCCCGGCACGGACGGACGCCGCCGGTCCCGGGCGGATGAACCGCTCGGGACCGGCGGACGGGCCGCCCGGTCCGCCGACGGGATCACCGGCGGAGCGGGCGGCGGGGCGTCACGGGGTGCAGAGGACCACGCTCAGCGAGCTGTACTCACAGACCAGCAGCGAGACCTGGCTGCCCGAGGCCAGCTCGCCGAAGGACTCGTCGGCCGGGGTCTCCATCGCCTGAAGGTCGAGAAGCGCCATGATGGTGTTCCTTTCTGGGACGGTGACCGGAACTTGTTGTTCCGGCTGGGTGTTGAGCGGTGGTGTGTTGCTACGACCCCTGAGGGAGCCGGTCCGTGGGGCCGCTCGCGCGGCCGGGGTGCGCCGCCCGGGGAGCGGCGGCGGTGAGGAAGGGAAGCGTGGCGGGCGGGCCAGGTGGGGCGTCCAGCGCGCTGCCCAGGGCAGTACCCAGGGCGAGCAGGCAGCCGGCGGTCCCGGTGGCCAGGTCCATCGAGAGCCGCATCAACTGCTCACCGGGGAAGGCCAGTTCACCTTCGTACGTGAGCGCGTGGCCGGACAGCAGACCGGTGTGGCGGCGGATCGCCCGTGCCCGGGTCTCCTCGTCGCACAGGGGCGTGGCCGCCAGGTGCATGAGGAGTCCGGCGGAGCCGCGCAGCAGTCCGGGCTGGACGTAGAAGGCGGAGAGCGCGGCCGGGAGCAGGGCACGCCCCGCCGCCTCCAGCTCCACGTCGTCGGGGCGGTGGGCGAGGTAGGCGTCGATGACGGCCGCGATACCGGCGCTGCCCGCTCCGAGGTAGGGCATCAGCCGCTTGCCCTCGACGACGAGGAGTTCGCCGTCGTCCCCCGCCCGGCACCGGTCCAGGTCACGGCGGAGTGCGGCGGCGGCCAGGTCGAGCAGGGCGGTGTCCCCGGTCGCCTCGTACCGGCGGACCAGCAGCAGGGCGACTCCGGTCGCGCCGTGCAGGAGGCCGGTCCGGGGCGACGGCGGGCCGTCCACCAGGGCCCGTACGGCGAGGGCGGTGCAGCGTCCTGCGGCTGCGGCCAGGACCGGGCCTTCGGTGGCGGAGGCGGTGCGGGCCAGGTCGTCGAGGGCGAGGCCGATACCGGCGTAACCGCTGTGCAGTCCGGGTGTCAGGCCCTCCAGCGGCTGGTCCAGGACGATCCGGAGGAGGTCGGCGGCCTCTGCCGTGCGGCCGATCCGGTTCAGCGTCCAGGCGATGCCGGTGAGCCCGTCGTAGAAGCCGAGCGGGGAGCCGGAGGCCGGGTCCTTGGCCTGCCGCAGCAGCCACTCCTCGGCCGCCTCGCACCGCGCGGCGCCGGTCTCGTGCAGGGCGTAGAGGACACCGGCCGCGCCGTACGCGAAGGACTGGCCGCCGGTCGCGGTGGCGAACTGGGCGATGTCGCCGGGGAAACATCGGTCGTCGCGGTCGGGCGTGCAGGAGGCGGCGATGGCGCGGGCCATCGAGTCGCGGGCGGCGGGCCAGTCGCCGGGGGCGGGCAGAAGCGAACCGGGGGCGGGCGGAAGCGAACCGGGAGCCGCCGCCCCCGTAGCCGTACGCGTTTCCTTACTCGCCGCCGCCCCTGTAGCGGTACGCGCTTCCGTACTCGCCGCCGCCCCCGTAGCCGTCCTCGCCGTCCCCGCACCCGCACGCGTCCCCGTACTCACCCCCGTACCCCGCTGGATCTCCTCCACCGCCGGGCGCAGGCTCTCCTCCCCCACCGGGAAGATGCGCGCGATCTCCCGGGCGAGACCGGCCGCCTTGGTGCGGTCGATGCCGAACAGGGTGGTGAGCGGCAGGTACAGCGCGAGCCGCAGACAGGCCAGTGCGTACCGGTCGATGTCGGTGCCGCGCCGGTCGGGCGGGGCCACGAAGGCCGGGTTGGCGACGATCTGGCGGCGCCGGTCGGCGGCCGGGGAGGCGGCCTCGAAGTCGAGCAGGGCGATCCGGCCGGACTCCTCGTCGACCATGACGTTGCTCATGTGCAGGTCGCTGATGACGATGCCCCGGGCATGTACGGCCTCGACGGCACGCTCGACCTTCCCGTACAACTCCTCGGCCCACACCACGTGTTCGGCGAGCAGCTTCGGGTCCGGGTTCTGCCGCGCGAGCGGAAAGCGGCGGGCGAACACGGTGTTGAGGGTGGTGCCCGGCAGATACTGGAGGACGAGGAAGTGGTGACCGCCGACCTCGAACGCGTCGCGCACGGCCGGTACGCAGTCCAGTCCGGCCAGTTGCTCCAGCGCGGTCCGCTCCCGCCCCAGCCGGGCGACGGCGTCGGCCCCGTCGGCGGCGAGACCGGCGTAGGGGCGGGCCTCCTTGAGGACGACCTGCTCCCCGGTGCGGCTGTCCCGGCCGAGGTAGACCCCGCCGCCGTTGGAGAAGTGGAGCGCCTTTTCGACGGTGTACGGCAGGTCACCGAGGCCGACGGCGGCGCGGGCTTCGAGGTGCGGGCGCAGGAAGTCGGGCGGGGTCACCCAGGAGGGCACCCGGAAGGCCGGGCCCCGGTCGTCGGGGACCAGGCGGCCCTGCGGATCGGCGACGGCGGGTACGGGCCGCCCGTCGGGCCCCGTACAGAAGCGGGCGGCGAACGCCCCGTACCGCGTGTGCACCGGCCCGTTCCCGCACCGCAGATCGCTGAGGATGTACGGCCCGTGCTCACCGTCCAGCAGCTCCATCAGCGCGCCGCACACTTCGGGGAACGTGTCCTCGGAGTGCGGATACACGGTGATGAACTTGCCGCTCCCCGCCCGGTCCGCGTACTTGGCGTTCCGCAGCTTCAACAGGCCCGGCGAAGGTACGCACTTGAAGGGCAGTCGGTGCAACAGGCAGTAAGCCAGGACCCGTTCGAGAACCGATATCGCATTGTCGGCGGCGGCCGATATGTGGATCTTCCAGCCCTGGGCCGGCAGCCGGAGCCCGTCGGGGCTGAAGGAGAGCCAGTCACCGCGCCGGGAGCGGGTCCATCCCCGGGGTGCGGCGCCACGGACCGGAGCGTAGAACGAGCCTTCCTCACCGCCCTGTTCGAGGGAACGGTGGGGTGCGTCGTAGAAGTGGCGGTCCGCCTGGCAGTACGCGGCGTACTCCGGATTCACGACGTTCCCCTCGCTCGGTCGGATGTGGCGAGAGAGAAATTGTCATAACGACGAGCATCGCCAACAGTCACCGATGTCATGACTCACCCATGCGCGCGAGCCATGCGGACCGCATGGTCCAGCGGTGTTCTCCCTGCTGCGGACAGGGGCGCGCGCGGGGCGCGTTCACTCTGCGGCGCGCACCAGGCCGTCCCCCGCCGCCGTACGGAAATAGAGCACCGACCGGCCGTCCCGGCGGCGCCGCACCAGCCCCGCGTCCAGCAGAACCCGCAGGTGACGGCCGACCGAGCCCAGCCCCTGCCCGGTCAGCGCGGTCAGCTGGGTGGTGCTCAGCGGTGTGGCCAGCAGGACCAGAACTCCCGCCCGCGCCGGGCCGATCAGCGTGCCGAGCGCCTGCGGTACGGGGGCACGCCCGGGGTCGGCGAGCGCGCCCGAGCACGGGTAGACGACCCCGTACCGGTACGGGATGTCCCAGCAGACCCAGCCCACATCGGCGGTGACGGGGGTGAACACCAGCTGCGCGCCGTCCAGTTCACGCGGCGGGTTGTCGTACGTGTTGATCTGGAGCCGACTTCCCCCCAGCCACCGCATCCCCGGCCGCATCCCGTCGAGCGCCTGCGCCCAGCCGCCCCGGCTCAACTGGGCCGACCGGGCGATCACATCGGCCTCCAGGACCCGCCGCCGGGCGGCCCACTCCGGCTCCACGGCCCGCGCCCACAGCCACTCCAGGACCCCGGCACTCCGCTGGGCCAGGTCGTCCCGGTCCAGCGGGGCGGGCAGCGGTCCGCGCAGGGTCACGGCGAGATCGGCGCGGGCCACGTCCGGCGGCGTCGCCCGGACCCGCGCCAACTCCTGCGCGAATGTGTTCGGTTGCTGCCCGGCGGGCGGGGGCACGGGGGCGGGGGTGAGGAAGTCGGCGCTCCAGCGGGGCGAGAAGGCGGCGCGGACGATCCGGGCGGCGAGCGGGTCCTCGGACTGCCACTGCCGGTAGACGGGCAACCACCGCTCCAGCCAGGCGCGTTCGCGCGGGTGCGCGGCGGCGGCCCGCTCCAGGGTGCGCAGGCTCGCCACGGTCTCGGCCAGCGGGGAGACGACGAAGCGGCTGTCCGCGAGCGTGTCCGCGCTGATCTGCCACCAGCCCATCGGCCGCCCCGGAACTCTTGATGTTCTTTCGCCCCTCCGCGAAAGAATAACGGGCCCGCGAAGCACCGCCCGAGACTCAGCCGATGCGCACCTACCGCTACCGCGAACTCTTCCGCACCCCGGACTTCCTCCCGCTCTTCGCGACCGTCTCCGTACAGGTGGCGGCGCAGACCGCGAGCGGGCTCGCCCTCGGCACCCTCGTATACGCGTCGACGGGTTCGCCGCTGCTGTCGGCGCTGGCCATGTTCGGCCCGTCCTTGGCCCAGCTCGCCGGGGCCCTCACCCTGCTGTCGGCGGCGGACCGGCTGCCGCCGCGCGGTGCGCTGACCGGGCTGGCGCTGCTGTTCGCGCTCGGCACCGGCGTACAGGCGGCTCCCGGGCTGCCCCTGTGGGCCGCGTTCGCCGTACTGCTGGGCCTCGGGGTGGTCTCCTCGCTGGGCGGCGGGGTGCGGTACGGGCTGCTCAACGAGATCCTGCCGCAGCGGGGCTTCCTGCTCGGCCGCTCGGTGCTCAACATGTCGGTGGGTGGCATGCAGATCCTCGGGTTCGCGGTGGGCGGGGTGCTGGTGACCGCCCTCTCGGCGCGCGGCACACTGCTGGCCGGGGCGGCGCTGTACGTGATCGCCGCCGCCCTCTCCCGGTTCGGGCTCACCGCCCGGCCACCCCGCGCCACCGGCCGGGCCTCGGTCCGGGAGACCTGGCGGATCAACGCGGTGCTCTGGTCGTCGGCGCCGCGCCGCTCCGTATACCTCGCCCTATGGGTGCCGAACGGGCTGGTGGCGGGGTGCGAGTCCCTGTACATCGCCTACGCCCCCGAGCACGCCGGGCTCCTCTTCGCCTGCGGGGCGGTGGGGATGCTGGCCGGGGACACGCTGGTCGGCCGGTTCGTACCGGGGCGGTGGCGCGCCCGGCTCGGCGCTCCGCTGCGGCTGCTGCTGGCCGCCCCGTACCTGGTGTTCGCCCTCGACCCCGGGCTGCCGGTGGCGGTGGTCGCGGTGGTGCTGGCGAGCGTCGGCTTCAGCGCGATCCTGCTGCTCCAGCAACGCCTGATGGCCCTGACGCCCGAGGAGTTGAGCGGTCACGCGCTGGGGCTGAGCACCTCGGGGATGCTCGCGATGCAGGGCGTGGGCGCCGCCGTCGCGGGCGCCATCGCCCAGCCGACCTCCGCCGCGACGGGGATGGCGGTGGTCGCGGCGCTGTCGCTGGCGGTGACACTGAGCCTGGCGCCGGGGCTGCGTACGGGACACGGGCCGGGCTCGCCGGGCAGACTGTACGGGGACAAATCACCCCGTACGGAGGAGGCGGCACCCTCGTGACCAGCCGGAACGATCCCGCCCTTGATCAGCACAGCTCCCCCGCTTCCTCCCCCGCTTCCACTTCCACTTCCGCGGGACGGACGGGCAAGGGCAGGGGCAGCCAGTGGGAGGCCATGCTCGCGGGCGAGCCCTACCTCGCCGACGACCCGGAGATCGCGGCCGACGCCCTGCGCTCGGCGCTCCTCAACGAGCGCTTCAACGCCACGTCGGCCGCCGACCCCGGGGCCCGCCGCGCCGCGCTCACGGAGCTGCTGGGCGGGCTGGGCGAGGGTGCCGAGATCCGGCCGCCGCTGCGGGTGGACTTCGGCCACCGGATCACCGTGGGCCCGCGCACGTTCGTGAACTTCGGGGCGGTGTTCCTGGACGTCGCCCGCATCACGATCGGCGCCGACGCCCAGATCGGCCCGAACGTCCAGCTCCTCACCCCCACCCACCCGGTCGACCCGGAGCCGCGCCGCGCCAAGTGGGAGGCCGCACAGCCGATCACGGTCGGGGACAACGTATGGCTGGGTGGCGGGGTGATCGTCTGCCCGGGGGTGAGCATCGGGGAGAACACGGTGGTCGGCGCGGGGGCGGTGGTCACGAAGGACCTGCCCGCGAATGTGGTGGCGGTGGGCAATCCGGCCCGGGTGATCCGGAGGATCGGAGAGGCCGAGGCGGCCAAGGGGGCCTCTCCGGCCGGGGAGGCCAAGGGGGGCGGCGAGGCCAAGGGGGCTGGAGAGGAGGCGGGGGCGGCGCCCCCGTTCCCGTAAGACCGTGGACCGAGCCGGAATCAGGGCCGCCCTCTCCACCGCCCAACCCGGCCCCACGACTCCAGGCCGAGAGGCCCTACGCCGCCCGCCACGCCTCCGTGGCGCACGAGACCTCGAAGTGCCACCACCCCTCGTCCCGCCCCCGGACGAGCAGCGCCTTGATGCCCCGGAGGTCCGCGCCGCCCGGCACGGTGAGCGCGACCAGCGGGAAGTCCGCGCTGAAGACCTCGCCGCCCAGCCCGAACGGGGCGAGCCGCTCGTGCACGGCGCGGGCGTCCCGCCCGAGCGGACCGTCCGGCACGGGCAGCACGCGTACGGTGCAGTTCCCCGAGTCGGCCACCCGCCCGGTGGCCCAGTGCACCCCGTCCGCGTCGGTCGTGAACCGTACGGTCTCGCCCTCGGCCACCCCGTCCTGGAGGAACGGCACGTTGTCGACCCGGGCGGTGTCGGCGCTCAGCCGGGTGGCCCACAACCCCTCGGTGTCGTACGGCAGCCAGTCCTCACGCGGCACGAAGCGGAACCAGACCTTGATCCGCCGGCCGACGTCACCGGCCGGGCGCTCGTCGTGGGCCGGGCGCTCGTCACGGGGCGGGCGCGGCGGACCGGCGTCGGGCGAGCTCATGGCCCCATGGTCCCCCCTGCGCCGGACGCCCGCTCGTCCGGCACCGCGCCGCCGGGGGCCACAGCACCCATGCGGGACATCAGTTCATGAAGCCAACGAGCGCCCCGACTGACCGCGAATTCGGTCAATCACCGCACCACTGAAGCCAGTTGTTGCACATCAGACCCCTCCCACGAGACGCGTCCCGCACACCTCTTGACGCGTACAGGCCCACCGAGGAAACATCACCGCAACGAGAGAGCGCTCTCTCACCTTCTCCCCACGGGCGCTCTCCCGCCCGTCCGTCGTGCACACGTACCACGACCCAGGAGACGTACCTTCATGCATGTTCCCCCCACCGCACCCCCCACCTCTCCGCGCGGCCGCCGCCGGTCGAAGGCCCTCGGGTTCGCCGCGCTCGCCGTATCGCTGCTCATGGCCGTCCCCACCGCCCAGACGGCGTTCGGCGAGGAGAACCAGCAGGCCCGGGCGGGGGTCCAGGCCGTCCCGGGCGGGGGCGACCTCGGACCGAACGTCCATGTCTTCGACCCGTCCACGCCCGACATCCAGGGCAAGGTCGACGAGATCTTCGAGAAGCAGGAGGAGGCGCAGTTCGGCAGCGACCGCTACGCGCTGCTGTTCAAGCCGGGCACGTACGACGACATCAACGCGCAGATCGGCTTCTACACCTCGATCGCGGGCCTCGGCCTCCACCCGAACGACACCACGTTCAACGGTGATGTGACGGTCGACGCGGGCTGGTTCGGCGGGAACGCCACGCAGAACTTCTGGCGCTCGGCGGAGAACCTGACGCTGAACCCGGTCTCCGGCACCAACCGCTGGGCGGTCTCCCAGGCGGCCCCCTTCCGCCGGATGCACGTCAAGGGCGGGCTCAACCTCGCGCCCGACGGGTACGGCTGGGCCAGCGGCGGCTACATCGCGGACAGCAGGATCGACGGCGAGGTCGGCCCGTACTCCCAGCAGCAGTGGTACACCCGCGACAGCTCGGTCGGCGGCTGGACCAACGGTGTCTGGAACATGACCTTCTCGGGCGTCGAGGGCGCCCCGGCCAACAGCTTCCCGGAGCCGCCGTACACGACCCTGGACACGACCCCGATCTCCCGCGAGAAGCCCTTCCTCTACCTCGATGGGACCGACTACAAGGTCTTCGTCCCGGAGAAGCGCGAGAACGCGCGGGGTGTGTCGTGGGCCAACGGCACACCGACGGGTGCGTCGATCCCGCTGGACCAGTTCTACGTGGTGAAGGAGGGGGCGGACGCCGCGACGATCAACGCGGCCGTGGAGCAGGGCCTGCATCTGCTCTTCACCCCCGGCGTCTACCGCATCGACGAGACGATCACCATCGACCGCCCCGACACGGTGGCCCTCGGGATCGGCCTCGCGACGATCATCCCGGAGAACGGGGTGACCGCGATCAAGGTCGGTGACGTATCCGGTGTGAAGCTCGCGGGGCTCCTGGTCGACGCGGGCCCGGTGAACTCCGAGACCCTGATCGAGGTCGGCCCGGAAAACGCCTCGGCCGACCACGCGGCCAACCCGACCTCTCTCCAGGACGTGTTCGTACGGATCGGCGGCGCGGGTCCCGGCAAGGCGACCACGAGCATCGTCGCCAACAGCGACGACGTGATCATCGACCACACGTGGGTGTGGCGCGCGGACCACGGGGAGGGCTGGGGCTGGGAGACCAACCGGGCCGACTACGGCGTCCGCGTCAACGGCGACGACGTCCTGGCCACCGGCCTCTTCGTCGAGCACTTCAACAAGTACGACGTGGAGTGGTACGGCGAGCGCGGCCGCACGATCTTCTTCCAGAACGAGAAGGCGTACGACGCCCCCAACCAGGCCGCCATCCAGAACGGCGACACCAAGGGCTACGCCGCCTACCGGGTCGACGACTCGGTCGAACAGCACGAGGGCTGGGGCATGGGCAGCTACTGCTACTACAACGTCGACCCGACGATCATCCAGGAACACGGCTTCAAGGCACCGGTGAAACCCGGGGTGAAGTTCCACAGCCTGAGCGTGGTCTCGCTGGGCGGAAACGGCCAGTACGAGCACGTGATCAACGAGGTCGGAGGCCCGACGTCCGGCACGGAGACGATCCCCTCCCAGGTGGTCAACTTCCCGTAATACGGGACCTGTACGGGAGCGGGGCCCGGCTGCTGTTGAGCGCCGGACCCCGCTCCGCCGCATACTGCCACGCCCTCACGTGCGCCCGTAACGGATGGTGTGGTCGGCGAACTCCAGCGCCATCTCGGTGGTGACGGTGGGCCGGGTGCGGCTGATGGTGCGCAGGAAGTCCTCGGTGGTGGGCCGGGCCCTGCTCCCGGTGTCGAGGGTGCGCTCGAAGACGGCCTGGGCGACGGTCCGGGCGGCCTGCTTGATGTCGGCGGGGGTGAACCCCTCGCTGGCGTCGGCGAGGAGAGCGGTGTCGGCCTCGGCACCGGTCCGGGCGAGGTAGCTGGCCCAGAGCGCGGACCGGGCCTCGTGGTCGGGCGGGCCGACGGGCAGGACGTAGTCGAACCGGCCGTGGCGCAGGAACGCCGGGTCGAGGGCGGCGACGGTGTTGGTGGCGCAGACGAGGAGCCGCCCGTCGCGGTCGCGGAACCGGACGATGGACTTGAGCAGCTCGTTGACGACCCCCACGGAGACGGGATCGGCGAGATTGCGCGCCCCGGCCACCTCCTCCACCTCATCGATGAAGACCAGCGCGTGGTCGAGCTGGGCGATCTCCTCGAAGCGGCGGGAGAGCCCGTTGGCGAGCCCGTCCTCCAGGGCGAGCCGGGAGGGGAAGAGCTCCACGAAGGGCCAGCCGAGCCGGGAGGCGACGGCCTGGGCGAAGGTGCTCTTGCCGGTGCCCGGCGGCCCGAACAGGACGACGGCCTGCGGCGGTTCGACGCCGTGCTCGTCGGCGAGCTCGGGGTTGGCCAGCGGCAGGACGAGCCGCCGCTCGACGAGCTGTTTGGCGTCCGCCATCCCGGCGAGCCGCTCCCAGAGCCCGGCGGGCGGCACGGTCGCGCCGAGCGAGGAGAGTACGGCGGCCCCCTCGGCGGTCACCGACTGGGCCTTCTCGTAGTAGGTCAGCCCGCGGTGCCCGCGGAACCCGGAGTTCGTGAGCGCCGCGGCCCCCGTCTCGTCCTCCGGCAGCACCGCCGCGACGAGCACCGCCCCGGCCCCCCGCATCCGCTGCTCCAGCGCGGAGAGCAACGCGGTCCCGAGCCCGAGATTCCGCCAGGCGGGATGCAGGGCGACCCGCAGCACCCAGGCCCGGTCCCCGTCGACCCGCCCCACGGCGGCCCCCACGAGATGCCCGTCGGCCACGGCGACGACACCGGGATTGGGCCCCTGGAGCGCGGCGACGACTTCGGAGAGCCGGAAGACGGCGGGCTGCCCACTGGTCCGGCTCTCCCCGTCGAGGCGCACGACACCCTCAAGATCCTCGGGTACGAAGTCCCGCACATGCCACACGGCCATGACCCGACCCTGCCTTGCCCTGCCTCCGACGGCCCCCGTCCTGCCCTGCCTGCCCTGCCTGCCCTTCCATCATCGGTCCGGTGGGGGCGGGGCGCATCCGCCTGACGGGGGCGGGACACTCGGCGGAAACGCGCGCACGGGACCGTTCAGGTCAGCCCAGGACGAGGGTTTCGTCTCCGAAGTCGGCTACAAGTTTCAGCTGTCCGCCCAGAGCAGCGACATACGCGGCAAGTGTCTCGACCTCGGAGCGGTTGATCGCGCCCTTCTCTATGGCCGACACGCGCCCTTGGGTGACGCCGAGAGCCTTTGCCACTGCCGCCTGCGTCATCCGCTGACGCTTGCGGACCTCGGCGAGACGGTGCGCTCTCACCTCGGACAGCAGCAGGGCAGCGCGCCGCTCGACCTCATGGGCCTCGTCGGCGGAGAAGTCGAACTCACCCTTGAGGTCGTCCCAGTCGACGGCGTCGGCCGCCTTCCGCCCTGCGCTCATGACTCCTCATTTCTTCTCATCCCTGTACGCCTCGTAGGCGTCTTCCGCTGCCTTGATCGCCGTCCGATACCACCCCGACCAGCTGCCGGATTTGTCGCCACCCACCAGGATCACCGCGTTGCGCGCAGGGTCGAACACGAACAGGATCCGGACCTCGCTGGAGCCTGACGAACCGGGCCGCAGCTCCTTGAGGTTCGCAAGAGCCGAACCCGTGATGCGGTCAACGAGCGGCCGACCAAGTGCAGGCCCTTCCGTTTGCAGGATATTGATGGCGGCTGTGACTTGGAGGAGCGTGTCCCGATCATGCTGGCGCAAGCCGTGTAACCAACTCCTCGCCGGCTCCACAACGATGATCTTGAACCGCATTTACTCTCCAGCCACCTGAAACATCACTCCTGCATAATATCACCCACGGGTGATATCGGTGGAGAGCGGCAGAACGGACGCAGCCCCCGCCCGGAGTGTTCGGGTGGGGGCTGCGAAGGGTGGGGCCGGGGGTCTCAGCCCTGGCCTGTCAGGTTGATGGTGACCGTGCGCTCCTCCGGGGTCTTGCCGGTGAGGGCCGTCTTCATCGCCTGGGCCACGTCGTCCGCGCCGACCTGGTGCTCCTTGCCGTCGGCCTTGACGGCCATGATGCCGTCGAAGACGCCGTCCAGGAGGGTGTCGATCGCCTTCTTGTCGTAGAAGTCGACCAGCCGGCCGTCGACGGCCTTCATGGAGAGGATCTGCGGCAGCGACCGCGCCGGGCCGAACTGGATCTGCTTCGGGCCCGCCTTGATGGTGATCAGGTCGGACATCGCGGGCTCGGCGAAGTCCTTCATCGCCCGGGTCAGTTCGGCCTGGGTGATGGTGGGCTCCTTGGTGGTGACGGGCAGTTCGACCACCCGGGCCTGTCCGGTCTGCACCTGGGCGCGGTAGGCGTCGCGGACGGAGATCAGCGACTGGCCGACGTCGAGCGTCTTGCCGGCCTTGCCCGGGACCACGACCGCCTTGTTCGGCTCGAAGCGGATCGTGCCGTCCTGGGTGGAGCCCGCGGCGCCCGCCAGGTCGGTCAGCGCGACGCCGAGCTTCTCCTCGTCGACCGGGATCACCGGGTTGGCGGTGCGTGCCCCGCCGAACAGGGAACCGATCACCGAGACAGGGTTGTAGTCGCTGCCCGCGGCACCGCGCACGGTCTCCTGGCTGTCCAGGGTGAGCCCGGCCTTCTCCGGGTCCAGCTTCTGTTCCTTGCCGTCCACGGAGAGCGTCAGCGGCGCCTGGGCCCGCTCGCCGAGGGTCGCCTCCAGCTTGGCGACCGCCTCCTCCTTCGTGCCGCCGCCGATGTCGACGCCGAGCACCGTGGTGCCCTTGGGGACCTCGGAGTGGTTCAGCAGGAGGCCCGCGCCGTAGGCGATGCCGAGCAGCACGATCGCGGCCACCCCGAGGAGGACCAGCTTGGAGCGGCCCTTCTTCGCGGGGGTGGGGGCGGGAGCGGGCTTCGGGGCCGGGCGGGCGGCGGCGGGACCGGGCGTGGAGGCGCCGGGGCCACCGGGTCCGCCCGCGTCACCCGAACCACCGGGACCACCGGGACCGCCCGGGCCGCCGAAGCCTCCGGGACCGCCCGGGCCACCGGGGCCCCCGGGGAACGGGCTGCCGGGGCCACCCGGGCCACCGGCGAACGGGCCGCCCGGGAACGTCGAGCGGGGCTCGCTGGGCACCACGGGGATGCCGCTCGTCAGCGTGTCACCCGAGACGTGTCCGCCCGGGCCGGAGTCGGGCCCCGGGGACTGCGGCGTCAGGATCGCGGTGTCGTCGAACATCCGGGGCGGTACGCCGCCGGGAGTGCCCGGGACCATCGGGCCGGGGCCGCCGAGGCCCGGGACCCCGTCGAGGTTGGGGGTCAGCGCGGAGGTGCCGGTGGCCGGGCCCGTGGTGGGGCCAGCCGGTCCCGGCGTACGGGCCCCGAGGTCGGGCCCGGAGCGCGGACCCGGGCCGGGCGGCTCCGTGCTGTAGGCGTCCAGGGCGCTGCCGGAGCCGGGGGCGGCGGGGCCGCCACCGGGGCGGGGAGCGGCGTCCGAGAAGTACGGCAGGTCGGGCCGCGAACGGCCGGCGTCGTCGGGCGGGCCGCCCTGGCCCGCCGCGCCGGGGAAACCGGGACCGTCCGAACCGCCCTGGCCCGCGACGCCGGGGAAGCCGGAACCGTCCGAACCGCTCTGGCCCGCCGCGCGGGGAAAGCCTGAGCCGTCCGACCCACCGGCAGCCGGGCCGCCCGGCCCCGGACTGCCGGAACCGGGGCCGCCGGAACCCGGACCCAGGCCGCCGAGGCCCGGACCACCGGAACCGGAACCCGGGCCGCCAGCGCCCGGACCGCCCAGACCCGGACCACCGGAACCCTGCGCACCGGAACCACCGGAACCCGCACCAGGGCCACCGGCACCCGGCCCGCCGGCGCCACCGGAACCGGCCGCGGCCCCCGTACCGGAACCCGGCGGGGGCGTCGGGCTCTTGCGTGGGGCGAACCAGTCGCTCCCGCTCTTCGCCCTGGCCGACTCGTCGGCGCCGGACGGCTCGGCGGACGTGCCGCCGCCGTCCCGGGCCTGCGAGGGCGACGGGGAGGACGGGCCGCCGGACGTACCGGTCCCGCCCGGCGTACCGCCGTCGGTCAGGCCCGAGGGGGCGGACGGAGGCGTGCCGGGGCGCGGGGTGGAGCCGGTGCGCTCCGGGTCGGAGCGGCCCGTGGCGAGATCGCTCTCGGCCATCGGCGTACGCATCACGACCGGCGGGATGGGACGCGACCCGGGGATGTTGATCCGGATGCGCGTCGTCAGCGTCGTCTCGGTCTTCGGCTCTTCGGGCCGGGGCGGATCGACGGATTCCGGGGCCTCGTCCGAGCCGGCCGGCGACGGATACTGGCGGGATCCGTACGGCGGCGTACCCGACGGGTACGCGGCTCCACCGCGCCCCTGGGGCCCGGAGGACGAACTGTCAGTTTCACGACTCAAAGCAGGTTCTCCCGATTGGCTCCGCCGCCCGTACTTCCCCCATGCCGCAGGCCAGGGGACGGCTCGGCGCGCGCACCACCATACTGGCCGCCGCCGTCGGACACTCCGCGACCGGGGGAAACCTCCACTGCGGCATCACACCTGTGGGGGGCATTCCGGGCACGGACTTAGCACTTCAGATACCGGACCGGCTGTTACGGATGGCCGATTGCGGAACTTTTGAGGTGGTGGCGCACATCACAGCGGCGGCCGTTCCGCCGAGCATGAAGAGCACCAGGCCGAGTTCGTCGCCGAAGACGTAGTCGCCTTCCGGCCGGCCGGACAGCAGCAGGAACAGCGTGATGAACCAGCCGACCGCCGGGGCGAGCGCGCCGATCTGGGTCCCGGTCAGGACGCGGCCGCCGTAGAAGAGACCGGCGGACGCCGCCAGGGCGAGGATCAACCCGCCCGGGAACCACGCCGCTTGGACGAGCGTCCCGGCGATCGCGACGAGGGCCCCGAGCACGGCGAGCCCGAAGTAGGCCGCGATCCGGGCCGGGTTCGGCCGGGAGGTGAGGACGGAGCCTTCGGGCGCGCGGGGTGGTGCGCCGGTACGAGGGGCGCCCTTACGGGGCGCGTCGGCGCGCGACGCGCCGGTACGGGGCGCGTCCTTACGAAGCACGTCCTCACGGGGTGCGTCAGTACGGGGTGCGTCAGTACGGGGGGCGTCCTTGCGCGGCGCGTCCTTGCGCGGCGCGCGGGCGCGGTCTCGCCCCTTGCCCGGGTTCCCGCTCATGCGCCGGCCTCCGATGCGGAATCCGGACCGGCGGCCGAAACGGAACCCGGCCCCGGCTCCCGTACGGCATCGGTCCCCGTCTCCGCCCCCGGACCGGACTCCGCCTCCACCCCCGGCAGGCCCGCGAACAGGTCGTCCTCCCGCGCGCCCCCGCCGGCCCCCGGGACGCCCCGCACCAGCTGGTAGTACTCGGTCGTCAGCAGCGGCTGGCCCAGGTCGTTGGAGAGGGCGAAGAAGGAACCCTCGCCCTCCACCGCGATCTGCGTCGCGTGGGCGCGCATCGCCGCCGCCTTCGCCCCCGCGTACGCCGTTCCGTCGATCTCGGCCGTGATCTCGTCGCCGTCGACCACTCCGGGCACGTCGGTCACGGCCGCGATGCCCGGGAAGGCGCCGGGGGCCGTGGTGCGCAGGCGGTCGAAGGCGGCCTCGACCGCGGCCCGCTCCACCCGGTTCCAGTAGATCTTGGCGATGGTGTGCGGGGTGCCGGTGCCGTACGCCGGGTCGGCGGCCAGGTCGGCGGCGCGCATCGCGACCCGGTGGGCCTGGATGTGGTCGGGGTGGCCGTAGCCGCCGTCGGGGTCGTACGTGACCAGGACCTGGGGGCGGACCTCGCGGATGACCTCCACGAGGGGCGCGGCCGCCTCGTCCACCGGGGTGGCCCAGAAGGCGCCGGGGCGCTCGTTCTGCTCGGTGCCCAGCATCCCGGAGTCCCGGAACCGGCCCGCGCCGCCGAGGAAGCGGTGGTCGGTGACGCCGAGCTCCTTCATCGCCGCGGCCAGCTCCCCCACCCGGTGGGGGCCGAGGGTGTCGTCCCGGTCGGCGGCGAGAGAGGCGAGGGCGGGCGGGATGACCTCGCCCTCCTCGCCCAGCGTGCACGTCACCAGCGTGACGTGGGCGCCCTCGGCCGCGTACCTGGCCATGGTGGCGCCGTTGTTGATCGACTCGTCGTCCGGGTGCGCGTGCACCAGCAGCAGACGGCGGGCGGGGAGGTCCTTCATGGGGACCACCCTACGAGCCCGGCGGCCCCCCGCGTTCCCCCGGCCGACCGGGCACGGCCGACGGCCCGGAGCCACCGGCGTTCAGGAACGTTCCGGAACCGCCGGTGGTCAGAACTTGATGCCCCCGATCATCCCCGCCACGTTGGAGGTCAGACTCGAAATGGTCGGCGCGATGGACGAACTCGCGATGTAGAAGCCCAGCAGCATGCAGACCACCGCGTGTCCGCCCTTGAGTCCGGATTTCCGGATCAGCAGGAAGACGATGATCGCCAGCAGCACCACCGCCGAAATCGAGAGCGCCACGGCGGTTCACCTCCATCGGTACGGTCGGAACGCGGATACACGGGTACACGGGTACATGCAGTCGACGGGTTCTTACCCACCGAGCGCTACGGATCATAACTATCCGTGCCAACGCATTGATCGGAGCACAGCAGCACGAGGGGCGCACGAACCGCTGCGCGAGGCTAAGTTCAGAGCCATGACCTCAGCGAACCTGTCCTTTCCCCGCCAGCACGCACGGACCCAGCGGTTCACTCTCGGCGCACCCCGCGCCTTCACCGTCTCACCGGATGAGACGCGGGTGATCTTCCTGCGCTCCACTTCGGGCACCGACCGGACCAACCGCCTCTGGGTGCTCGACCCGGCCTCCGGGGAGGAGCGGATCGTCGCCGATCCCGAGGCCCTGCTGGGCGGTTCGGCGGAGCGGCTGTCGGCGCAGGAGCGGGCCCGGCGCGAGCGGACCCGGGAGGGGTCGGGCGGCATCGTGTCCTATGCGGTGGACGCGGCGGCCGAGTTGGCCGCGTTCGCCCTCTCCGGGAAGGTGTACGTGGCCGAGCTGCGGGCCGGTACGGCGCGGGCCCTGCCGGTGCCGGGTCCGGTGATCGACCCGCGCCCCTCCCCCGACGGGCGCCACATCGCGTACGTCTCCAAGGGCGCGCTTCGGGTCGTGGGCGCCGAGGGCGAGGGCGACCGGGCGCTGGCGGAGCCCGAGAACGACCAAGTCACCTACGGTCTGGCCGAGTTCATCGCGGCCGAGGAGATGCACCGCTTCCGGGGCTTCTGGTGGTCGCCCGATTCGGACCGGCTGCTGGTCGCGCGGGCCGACGACAGCCCCGTACAGCGGTGGTGGATCGCCGATCCCGCGCACCCGGAGCGCAAGCCCGCCGAGATCGCCTACCCGGCGGCGGGGACGCCCAACGCCGAGGTGCGGCTCTTCGTGACGGACCTGGAGGGGGCCCGTACGGAGGTGGTCTGGGACCGGGCGGCGTTCCCGTACCTGGCCCAGGTCCACTGGTCCTCCGCGGGCGCTCCGCTGCTGCTCGTACAGGCCCGTGACCAGCGCAGCCAGCGGTATCTGGCGGTGGACCCGGAGTCCGGTGAGACCCGGATCGTCCATGTGGACGAGGACCCGGTGTGGCTGGATCTCTTCGGCGGGGTGCCCGCCTGGGCGCCGGACGGACGGCTCGTGCGGATCGCGGACGAGGGCGGTGCGCGGGTGCTGGCCGTCGGCGACCGGCCGCTGACCGGGGCGCAGTTGCACATCCAGGCGGTGCTGGACATCGGCGATTCGGACATCCTCGTCTCGGCGGTGGCGGGCGAGGAGGCCGTGGCGCCGGAGATCGGCGAGAGCCATGTGTACCGGGTCAACGAGCTGGGAATCGAGCGTATTTCCGAAGGGGTGGGTGTGCACTCCGCCGTCCGCTCGGGTGACCTGACGGTGCTGGTCTCGGCCACCCCGGACGAGCCCGGACCGGCCGTCTGGGTCGTCCGGGACGGCAAGCGGCTGGTCCGGATCGGGAGCTTCGCCCAGGAGCCGGTGCTCTCCGCCCGGCCCACGCTCACCGAGGGGGGCGCACGGCGGATTCCGTGCGCCGTGCTGCTCCCCACGGACTACCAGGAGTCGGACGGTCCGCTTCCGGTCCTGATGGATCCGTACGGTGGACCGCACGGCCGCCGGGTGGTCGCCGCCCACAACGCGCACCTCACCTCGCAGTGGTTCGCCGACCAGGGCTTCGCGGTGATCGTCGCGGACGGACGCGGCGCGCCGGGCCGCTCGCCCGCCTGGGAGAAGGCCGTACGGGACAACCTCGTCCTGACCATGGAGGACCAGATCGAGGCGCTGCACGGGCTCGCCGGGCGCTTCCCGCTCGACCTGTCCCGGGTGGCGATCCGCGGCTGGTCCTTCGGCGGCTATCTGGCGGGGCTCGCCGTGCTGCGGCGGCCTGATGTCTTCCACACGGCGATCGTGGGCGCCCCGGTGACCGACCAGCGGCTCTACGACACCCACTACACCGAGCGCTATCTCGGCGACCCGGCCCGGCAGCCCGAGGTGTACGCGTACAACTCGCTGATCACCGACGACGGCCTGTCCGACCCCGCCGAGCAGGTACGGCCCATGCTGATCGTCCACGGGCTCGCGGACGACAACGTGGTGGTCGCGCACGCGCTGCGGCTCTCCTCGGCGCTGCTGGCGGCCGGGCGGCCCCACGAGGTGCTGCCGCTGAGCGGGGTGACGCACATGACGCCGCAGGAGCAGGTGGCGGAGAACCTGCTGCTGCTCCAGGTGGACTTCCTCAAGCGGTCGCTGGGGCTGTCCGGCGCCTGAGCCCCGGGGAAGGGCCTCTCACCAGCCCCGGGGCGGGGAGGAGGGCGGCGGCGGAGCGAAGCCGCCGCCCTGCGGAGGCCCGAAACCGCCCTGCGGAGGTCCGAAGCCGGGGGCCCGCGGAGGTCCGAAGCCGCCCTGCGGAGGTCCGAAGCCGGGGGCCTGCGGGCCCCACGGGCCGCTGCCGCCCCAGGGTCCCGGGCTGCCCGCGGGGGCCCGCTCGACGCCCTTGCGGGCGAGGACGGCGATCGCGACGGCCCCGACCACGAACGAGACGAACGCCGTCACCGCGGTCAGCTGCACCTCGAAGGTGTCCCGCGCGAAGGACACGTACAGCTCGTAGTGGATGATCCGCGCGATGCCCATCACGCCGGAGGACAGGGCGAATCCGGCGACGATCAGGCCGAGCGGCCGGGCGAAGGCGGCGCGGGCGAGAGCACCGCCTGCCGCCGCCAGGAACGCCACGACGAGCACCCCGTTGCTCCAGCCGGGCGGCGCCTCGGTCAGCGGTACGTGCAGGGGCCTGCCGCCGGTGAACCAGGCGGGATAGAGCTCCGGGGGAAGCGTGAACGGGTGCCGGATCTCCCAGCCCAGGAGCACCAGCCCCATCAGGCCCAGCAGCAGGAAGGCGGCGACCCCCGCGGCCGGGGCCGGTCCCGCCGGGCGCTCCTCCCCCTCCCGCACGGGGCGGCGGCCGGCCACCCCGACGACGATCAGGGCGACCGAGGCGGCCAGGACGGCGTACGTGGTGATCAGGGCCCGGTCGCGGAGGTCGTCCGGGGCCGGGCCGTCGGCGGCGAGCCAGACGGCGGGCAGCCGCAGCCCGAGGGTGACGAGGCCGGTGGCGATCAGCACCGAAGAGGCTGCGGCGGACCGGAGCGCGCTCACGGCGGCCAGGACATGGACCACCAGCAGGACCAGGCTGGTGTGGGCGGTGGTGGGACGCAGGGCCGTCCGGAGGTCGGCGATGCCCGCCCAGTACGCCCAGACGTCCACCGGTCCGTCGGCGGCGCGCACGTCCCGCACGATCCAGGCGACGGCTGTCAGTGCCAGCACCGCGCACAGAACGGCGCCGGTGATTCTCGCTCCCCGTGTAAGTGTCACCCGAAGGATGCTTCACTGCCCCGCACGGATCGACAAGGGCACTTCTACTCAGGGGATGTGGGTAACCGGCCGGAGTGACAAGACGACGCTCCGGCCGGTCCACGGCACCCGCACGGCCGTACGCTGTTCAGCATGGAACGTTCGTATATCGGTGCGGCGACGGTGAAGTTGCCTGCTTGTTAACGAATCTGATGCCCATTCAGCCTCTTTACGGTGTTTCGCCGTCCGGCTCCCCCGGCTCGGCCCCGCCCACGTCCTCCACCGGCTGCCCCGGGGCGCCGAGCTCCCCCTCCGGCGGCACCACCCGCTTCTCCTCCGCGAAGTGGCACGCCGAGTCGTGCCGCGCCGGGCTGTCCACCAGCCGGAACTCCGCCGGGACCGCCAACAGCGGGATCTCCAGCTCGCACCGCTCCTGGGCCTTCCAGCAGCGGGTGCGGAAGCGGCAGCCGGAGGGGATGTTGGCGGGCGAGGGAACGTCCCCGTGCAGGATGATCCGCTCGCGGTGGGCGCGGGCCTCCGGGTCCGGTACGGGGACGGCGGAGAGCAGCGCCTGCGTGTACGGGTGGGTGGGGTGGTCGTAGATCTCCGCGTCGGAGCCGATCTCCACGATCCGGCCGAGGTACATCACGCCGACCCGGTCGGAGATGTGCCGCACGATGGAGAGGTCGTGCGCGATGAAGACGAAGCTCAGGCTGAACTCCGCCTGGAGCCGGTCCAGCAGGTTGACGACCTGGGCCTGGACGGAGACGTCGAGCGCGGAGACCGGTTCGTCGGCGACGATGATCTCCGGGTTGAGCGCGAGGCCGCGCGCGATGCCGATGCGCTGGCGCTGGCCGCCGGAGAACTGGTGCGGATAGCGGTTGACGTACTCCGGGTTGAGCCCGACGACGTCCAGCAGGTCCTGCACCTTCTGCCGACGGCTGCCCTTGGGGGCCACCTCGGGGTGGATCTCGTACGGCTCCCCGATGATGTCGCCGACCGTCATCCGCGGGTTCAGCGAGGTGTACGGGTCCTGGAACACCATCTGGATGTTGCGGCGTACGGCCTTGAGGGCCCGGCCGGAGAGCCGGGAGATGTCCTCGCCCTTGTAGCGGATCGCCCCGGCGGTGGGCTTCTCCAGGTGGACGAGCATCCGGGCGACGGTGGACTTGCCACAGCCGGACTCGCCCACGATGCCGAGCGTCTCGCCCGCGTGGAGGTCGAAGTCGACGCCGTCGACGGCCCGGACCGCGCCGATCTGCTTCTTGAAGAGGATGCCCCGGGTGAGGGGGTAGTGCTTGGCGAGGTCCCGTACTTCGAGGATCGGCTCGCCCTCGGCGTACGGCCTGCTGTCCTCCCGTACCTCTCCCGCCTTGGACAGGAGCGTCGAACCCGCCGTGTTCCCCTCGCGGTCAGCGTCCATCAAGCGTCTCCTTCCAGAAGTGGCAGGCGCTCCGGCGCTGCTCGTCCACCTCGTAGAGCGGCGGCACATCGCTGCGGCAGACGTCCCTCGCCATCGGGCAGCGGGGGTTGAACGCACAGCCGGGCGGGATGTGCAGCAGGTTGGGCGGCAGGCCCTTGATCGCGTAGAGCTCCTGTCCCTTCTGGTCCAGGCGCGGGATCGACCGGAGGAGGCCCTTGGTGTACGGGTGGGCGGGCGCCTTGTAGATCTCGTGGACGGGGGCGGTCTCCACGATCCGGCCCGCGTACATGACCGCGATCTTGTCGGCCACGTCCGCGACCACGCCGAGGTCGTGGGTGATCAGGATGAGGCCCATGTTCAGCTCGCGCTGGAGCTCGGCGAGCAGGTCCATGACCTGGGCCTGGACGGTGACGTCGAGGGCGGTGGTGGGCTCGTCCGCGATGATCAGGGACGGCTCCAGGGCCAGCGCCATGGCGATCATGATGCGCTGCCGCATTCCGCCGGAGAACTGGTGCGGGTAGTTGCCGACCCGCTCCTTGGCCGCCGGGATGCGGACCCGGTCCATCAGCTCCACGGCCTTGGCCTTCGCGTCCTTGCGGGACATGCCCCGGTGGACGACGTACATCTCGCCGAGCTGTTCGCCCACGGTGAGGACCGGGTTCAGGGAGGAGAGCGCGTCCTGGAAGATCATGGCCATCTCCTGGCCGCGGATCTTGCGCCGCTCCTCCGCCTTGAGCTTCAGCAGGTCCTGGTCCTTGAAGAGGATCTCGCCGCCGGCGATCTTCCCGGGCGGCATGTCGAGGATGCCCATGACCGCCTGGGCGGTGACGGACTTGCCGGAGCCGGACTCCCCGAGGACGGCGAGCGTCTCGCCCTCGGACACCGAGTAGTTGACCCCGTTGACGGCCTTGGCCACACCTTCGCGGGTGTGGAACTCCACGTGCAGATCGCGCACTTCGAGCAACATGGCAACCGGCTCCTCAGCGCAGCTTGGGGTCGAGGGCGTCGCGCACCGCGTCGCCGAGCATGATGAACGCGAGCACGGTGACCGCCAGCGCTCCGGCGGGCCAGAGCAGCATGTGCGGGGCGTTGCGGATGTAGTTGGAGGCGGCGGAGATGTCGATGCCCCAGGAGACGGCCGGGTCCTTCAGGCCGACCCCGAGGAAGGAGAGGGTCGCCTCCAGCGAGATGTACGTGCCGAGCGCGATGGTCGCCACGACGATGACGGGCGCGATGGCGTTCGGGGTGATGTGGCGCAGCAGCATCCGGGAGTTGGAGGCGCCGAGCGCGCGGGCCGCCTGGACGTAGTCGTTCTGTTTGGCGGTGATCACCGAGCCGCGGGCGATACGGGCGATCTGCGGCCAGCCGAGCAGGACGATGAAGCCGACGACGGGCCAGACGGTGGAGCTGGTGACGACGGAGAGGAAGACCAGGCCGCCGAGGATGACGGGGATGCCGAAGAAGACATCGGTCAGACGGGAGAGGATCGAGTCCCACCAGCCGCCGAAGAAGCCCGCGAGCCCCCCGAGCACGCTGCCGAGGATCGCGACGCCGAGGGTGGCGCAGACGCCGACGGTGACCGACGTACGCGTCCCGTACACGACCCGGGTGTAGACATCGCGGCCCTGCGGGTCGAAGCCGAAGGGGTGGCCGGGCTCGGAGCCCTTCTGGGCGTCGTCCAGGTCGGCCTGGAGGGGGTCGCCGCTCGCGATGAGCGAGGGCCAGATCGAGATGATCACCAGGAAGAGGATGACCAGCGCGGAGATGATGAAGACCGGGTTGCGCCGCAGGTCGCGCCAGGCGTCCGACCAGAGGCTGCGCGGCTTCCCGGCCGGTCCCGTCCCCTCGGGCCCGCCCGGGGTCTTCTCCAGGCTGGTGCCCTCCGCCATGGCGAGGTCCGTCGCGCCGCCGGCGCCCGCCTGGGAGATCGCTTCGTCCGGTGACTGCGGCTCAGGCATAGCGGATCCTCGGGTCGAGTACGGCGTACAGGAGGTCGACGATCAGGTTGGCCGCCAGGAAGACGAGGACCAGGATGGTGACGAACCCGACCACGGTCTGGGAGTTCTGACGCAGGATGCCCTGGTAGAGCTGGTAGCCGACGCCGTGGATGTTGAAGATCCGCTCGGTGACGATGGCTCCGCCCATCAGGGCCCCCACGTCCGTACCGATGAAGGTGACGACGGGGATCAGCGAGTTGCGCAGCAGGTGCCGGACGACGACCCGGCGCCGGGGCAGGCCCTTGGCGACGGCGGTGCGTACGTAGTCGGCGCGGGCGTTCTCGGCGATCGAGGTCCGGGTGAGCCGGGTGACGTAGGCGAGCGAGACCGAGGCGAGGACCAGGCCGGGGACGAGGAGCTCGTCGATGGTGGGGTCGGCGGAGACCGAGGGCTTGATGATCCCCCACTTGACGCCCAGCAGGAGCTGGAGCAGCAGGCCGGTGACGAAGGTCGGGACGGCGATGACGACCAGGGTCAGGATGAGGACCGTGGTGTCGATGGGGCGGCCGCGCCGCAGGCCGGTGACGACGCCGAGGCTGATGCCGATGACGATCTCGAAGACGATCGCGACGATGGTGAGCCGGATGGTGATGGGGAAGGCGGTGGCCATCAGCTCGGTGACCTTCTGCCCGTTGAACGCGGTGCCGAAGTCCCCGGTGAAGAGGTTCCCCATGTACGTCAGGTACTGCTGCCAGACCGGCTTGTCGAGGCCGAACTCGGAGCGGAGCTGGGCGGCGGTGGCCGGATCGCACTGGCGGTCGCCGCAGAGGCCCGCGATGGGGTCGCCCATCACGTTCACCATGAGGAAGATCAACAGCGTGGTGCCGAAGAAGACGGGGATCATCTGCAGCAGCCGCCGGATCACATAACGTCCCATGAGGGGCTCCGGGGGTCGGGGCGAACGGGCG
Organism: Streptomyces sp. NPDC059452; assembly: GCF_042750035.1. Taxonomy (NCBI): domain Bacteria; kingdom Bacillati; phylum Actinomycetota; class Actinomycetes; order Kitasatosporales; family Streptomycetaceae; genus Streptomyces; species Streptomyces sp. NPDC059452. The sequence goes on along the minus strand of NZ_JBHYVE010000002.1, from coordinate 337,253 downwards.
GAGTGGACGGACGTACGGACGTGGGGACGTACGGACGTGGGGACGGTCGGGTGGCCGGGGCACGCTGCCAAGCCGGACGGTCGGGTGGCCGGGGCGCGCGGGCGAGCCGGATGGGGCGGGTGGCCGGGGCGCGCGTCGGGCGCCCCGGCCACCCGGTCTCAGTCGGCCGCGTTACGGGTCACTTGACCGTGATCTCCGTGTAGACCGGCACGCTGAACGGGTTCAGCTCGACGTTCTCGATCCGGTCCGAGTAGCCCGCGCTGCCGTTCTGGTACCAGAGCGGGATGGAGGGCATCTGCTCGACGAGGACCTTTTCCGCGTCCTGGAACGTGGTGATGGCCTTCGCCTTGTCCGTCTCGGCGTTCGCCTGGTCGACGAGGTCGTCGAACTCCTTGTTGGTCCACTTGCCGTCGTTGGACGGGGCGTTGGTGTAGTACAGCGGCTGCAGGAAGTTCTGGATCAGCGGGTAGTCCATCTGCCAGCCCGCGCGCCAGGGGCCCGTCATCTTCTGGGTGGAGACCTGGTTGCGGAAGTCGGCGAAGGTGCCGACCGCGCCGCCCACGCAGGCCTGGTTGTTGCCCATGACGTTGTTGATGCTGTTGCAGACGGCGTCGACCCACTCCTTGTGGGAGCCGGTGTCGGCGTTGTACGAGATCTTCAGCTGGCCGCCGGGGATGCCGCCGCCCTCGTCGATCAGCTTCTTGGCCTCGGCCTTGTCGTACGTGCACTCCTTGCCGCAGAGCCCTTCCTTGAAGCCGCCGTCCTCGCCGAGGACCGGGGAGGTCCAGTCGGAGGCGGGGGTGCGGGTCTTCTGGAAGATCTGGTCGGTGATCTGCGGCCGGTTGATCGCCATGGAGAGGCCCTGGCGGACCTTGCGGGCGTCGTCCGTGTCCCACTCGTCGTCGTAGAACGGGAAGGAGAGGGTCTGGATGATGCCGGCGGGGGTGTTGATGTACCGGTCGCCCAGGTCCTGTTCGACGTTACGGAGCTGGGAGGCGGGCACGTCGTCGACGAGGTCGAGGTTGCCCGAGGTCAGCGAGGTGTAGGCGGTGTTGTTGTCGGTGAAGACCTTGAGGTCCACGCCGCCGTTCTTCGCCTTGTCGTCGCCCGGGTAGTCGTCCCAGCGCCGCAGGTTCATCGAGGAGCCCTTGGCGTACGACTCGATGGTGTACGGGCCGTTGCCGACCGGCTTGGAGAGCCAGGCGTCGTGGTCGTCGTAGAAGGCCTTGGGCAGCGGGACGAAGGCCGAGTAGCCGAGGGTGTCGGGCCACAGGGAGAACTTCTGGCTGAGCTTGGCGGTGAAGGTCAGGTCGTCGACGACCTTGAGGCCGGAGAGCTTCTCGGCGGAGGCCGAACCGGACTCGGGGTGGACCTCGTCGTAGCCCTCGATGTACTGGAAGAAGTACGCGTTCTTCTGGTTGTTCTTCAGCGCCGCGCCGTAGTTCCAGGCGTCCACGAAGGAGTTGGCGGTGATCTTCTCGCCGTTGGAGAAGGTCCAGCCGTCCTTGAGCTTGATCGTGAAGTTCTGGGCGTCGTCCGACTCGATGGACTCGGCGAGCATGTTCTGCGCCTCGCCGGTCTTGGGGTCGTACCGGATGAGCCCCCGGAAGACCATGTCGAGGACCTTGCCCCCCTGCACCTCGTTGGTGTTCGCGGGCTCCAGCGGGTTCTGCGGGTCGCCCCAGGAGGAGCTGACGATCCCGTCGGCGCCGCTGCCGCCGCCTTCGTCGCCCCCGCCGCCGCAGGCCGTCGCTGCCAGGGCGACGGCCACCGCACAGGCGGCCCACCGGGTCCGTGTGGCTCCGCGCATGAAGTGCCTCCTAGAGTCATCGAGTAGCTCAATGCCTCATATCACCCCATACCGCCACACACCGCATGCGGGCTTACCCCGTACGGGCACGGGGACGGCCGGACACGCGGACCCCCGGGCCCCGACGCACGGATGCCCGGCCCCCTCGAAAGGGGCCGGGCATCCGACGTACGGCTACCGGAAGTGGTTACGCCGCGTGCACGACATCCTTCTCCTCGGCGAAGTGGCACGCCGACTCGTGCGCGGCTCCGCCGCCCGTCTTCACGAAGCGCTCGGGGATGGCCAGCAGCGGCATCTCCGTGGCGCAGCGCTCCTCGGCCTTCCAGCACCGGGTGCGGAAGCGGCAGCCGGAGGGCGGGTTGGCCGGTGACGGAACGTCACCGGTGAGGATGATCCGCTCCCGGCCCTCACGCGCGGAGGGGTCCGGCACCGGCACCGCGGAGAGCAGCGCCTGGGTGTACGGGTGCGTCGGGTGGTCGTAGATCTGCGTGTCCGTACCGATCTCGGCCATCTTGCCGAGGTACATGACACCGACCCGGTCCGAGATGTGCCGGACGATGGAGAGGTCGTGCGCGATGAAGAGGTAGGAGAGGTTGAACTCGTCCTGGAGCTTCTCCATCAGGTTGATGACCTGCGCCTGCACCGACACGTCGAGCGCGGAGACCGGCTCGTCGCAGATGATGATCTCCGGGTTGAGCGCGAGGCCGCGGGCGATGCCGATGCGCTGGCGCTGGCCGCCGGAGAACTGGTGCGGGTACCGGTTGATGTACTCCGGGTTGAGACCCACGACGTCCAGGAGCTCCTGGACCTTCTGCCGCCGGTTGCCCTTGGGAGCCACCTCGGGGTGGATCTCGTAGGTCTCCCCGATGATGTCGCCGACCGTCATACGGGGGTTCAGCGAGGTGTACGGGTCCTGGAACACCATCTGGATGTTGCGGCGTACGGCCTTCAGCGCGCGGCCGGACAGCTTGGTGATGTCCTGGCCCTTGTAGAAGACCTCACCGGCGGTGGCCTTCTCCAGCATCATCAGGAGCTTGGCGACCGTGGACTTGCCACAGCCGGACTCCCCCACAATGCCCAGGGTCTCACCGGCGTACAGGTCGAAGGAGATCCCGTCGACGGCCTTGACCGCGCCGACCTGCTTCTTGAAGAGGATGCCCTGGGTCAGCGGGAAGTGCTTCACCAGGTTGCGCACCTGGAGGATCGGCTCGCCCTGGCTCACCGGCGCGTCGAGGGCGGCTACGGCCTCCGCCTCGGTCGCGACGTCCACGGTCTCCACGTCGGAGACGTTCGGGGTGGCGTCCACGGGCTCCTTCTTGAGCTCAGCCATGGATCGTCTCCTTCCAGAAGTGGCACGCGCTGCCGCGGCCTACCAGCTCGATGCCGTCCTGCTCGGTCACCGGGTGCAGTACCGGGACGTCCGTACGGCAGATGTCCTGCACCTTGGGGCAGCGCGGGCTGAAGGCACAACCGGCCGGGATGCGCGTGAGGTTGGGCGGCAGGCCCTTGATCGCGTAGAGCTCCTGGCCCTTCTGGTCCAGGCGCGGGATCGAGTCCAGCAGGCCCTTGGTGTACGGGTGGGCCGGGCGGCTGTACAGCTCGCCGACCGGGGCCGTCTCGACGATCCGGCCCGCGTACATCACGGCGATCTTGTCCGCGACGTCGGCGACCACGCCGAGGTCGTGGGTGATCAGGATCAGACCCATGTTGTACTCGCGCTGGAGCTCGGCCAGCAGGTCCATGACCTGGGCCTGCACCGTCACGTCGAGCGCGGTGGTCGGCTCGTCCGCGATGATCAGGTCCGGCTCCAGGGCCAGCGCCATGGCGATCATGATGCGCTGGCGCATACCGCCGGAGAACTGGTGCGGGAAGTCCGAGACACGGGCCGCCGCCGCCGGGATCTTGACCTGGTCCATCAGCTCGATGGCCTTGGCCTTGGCCTCCTTGCGGGAGAGGCCCTGGTGGACCCGGAACATCTCGCCGAGCTGGTAGCCGACGGTGAGGACCGGGTTCAGCGAGGAGAGCGCGTCCTGGAAGATCATCGCGATCTTGCTGCCGCGGATCTTCCGGCGCTCCTCGTTGGACATCTTCAGCATGTCCTGGCCGCGGAAGAGGATCTCGCCCTGCGTGATCTTCCCGGGCGGCATGTCGAGGATGCCCATGATGGTCTGCGCGGTCACGGACTTGCCGGAGCCGGACTCGCCCAGCACCGCGAGCGTCTCGCCGGCGCTGACGGTGTAGTTCACACCGTTGACCGCCTTGGCCACACCGTCGCGGGTGTGGAACTCCACGTGCAGGTCACGGACGTCGAGCAGTGGACCGTCGCCGCTCACGGACTCCCGCGGTGCGGGGACGTTGGCCGTCTTTTCGATGGTGGTCACGAACGCCTCCCTCAGCGCATCTTGGGGTCGAGGGCGTTGCGGACCGCATCGCCGAACATCAGGAAGGACAGCACCGTGATCGAGACCATCACCGAGGGGATGATCAGGACGTACGGAGCGTTGCGGAGCTGGTCCTTCGCGGCGGACACGTCGATGCCCCACGAGACCGTGGGCTCGGCGAGGCCGATGCCGAGGAACGACAGGGTGGCCTCGGCGCCGATGTAACCGCCCAGCGCGATGGTGGCGACGACGATCACCGGAGCGATGGCGTTCGGCAGGATGTGCCGCGTCATGATCCGGGTGGTGGAGGCACCGAGCGCCTTGGCGGCGACCACGTAGTCGGCCTGCTTGATCGTGATGACCGAGCCTCGGGCGACACGGGCGATCGACGTCCAGCCGAGGAAGGCCATCGACAGGATCACGACCCCGACGGAGCGCTGCTCGAAGCTGGTCAGGATGACCATGGCGCCGACGATGAAGGGAACACCGAAGAAGACGTCGGTGACCCGGGAGAGGATCGTGTCGATCCAGCCGCCGAAGTAACCGGCGAGCATCCCGATCACGAGACCGGCGATGGTGACCGCGAGGGTCACGACGACGCCGACGGTGATGGAGGCGCGGGCCCCGTAGATGAGGCGCGCGTAGATCGAACGGCCCTGGGCGTCGTACCCGAGCCAGTCGGGGGCGAAGAAGTGGGTCCAGTTCGGGTGCTGGAGGTAGTGCTCGGCCAGGTTGGCGTCCCGCGGCGAGGCACTGGTGAACAGGCTCGGGAAGATCGCCATGACGGTGAGCAGCAGGATCAGCGTCATCGAGATGAGGAAGAGCGGGTTGCGGCGCAGGTCGTGCCAGGCGTCCGACCAGAGGCTGCGCGGCTTGCCGGGCGCGGGGCCGGCGTCCGTCGCGGCGGGCGCCTCCACGGCGGTGGCCGGTGCGTCGGTGCTCTTGAGTGCGGTGGTGTCAGGCATACCGGATCCTCGGGTCCAGGACCGCGTAGAGCAGGTCGACGAGCAGGCTGGCGACGAGATAGACGACGACGAGCAGCGTCACGACGCCGACGACCGTGGCGCCCTCACGCTTCCCGAGGGCCTCGAACACGAGCGATCCGATGCCCTTGACGTTGAAGATGCCCTCGGTCACGATCGCGCCGCCCATCAGGGAGCCGATGTCGGCGCCGAGGAAGGTGACGACCGGGATGAGCGAGTTGCGCATCAGGTGCACACCGACGATGCGGCGGCGCGGCAGTCCCTTGGCGACGGCCGTACGCATGTAGTCGGCGCGGATGTTCTCGGCGACCGAGGTACGCGTCAGCCTCGCGACGTAGGCGAGCGACAGGGACGCCAGCACGATGGCCGGCATGATCAACTCGGTGTTCGTCGGCTCAATGCTCACGTTCGGCTTCGCGATGCCGAGCTGGAACGCGAAGAAGTACTGGACGAGGAAGCCCAGCACGAAGGAGGGCATGGAGATCAGCACCAGCGTCAGGCCGAGCAGACCGCGGTCCCGGAGGGAGTCGGCCTTCAGACCGGCGACGATGCCGAGCGAGATCCCGGCGACGACCGTGAAGACGAAGGCGAAGAGCGCCAGTCGCACGGTGATCGGGTAGGCCTCGGCGATGACTTCGGCGATCGGACGCTGCGTCCCGATCTGATTGCCGAAGTCCCCCTGGAACAGATTGGCCAGGTAGTTCAGATACTGCTGCCAGATCGGCTGGTCAAGGCCGAGGTCCTTCTTCATCGACGCGATCTGAGCGGCGTCTACATGCTGTTCACCGGCAAGGGCTCTGACGGGGTCGCCGGGCAGTGCGTACATCATCAGGAAGACCAGCAAGGTCGACCCGATGAAGACCGGGATCATCTGGAGCAGTCGTCGTGCGACATAGCGCCCCATGGGTGCCTCCGTGTGGGGATAACTGCGGCGCGGGGGGGGGCGCGTGCGCCAAGCGGACCCCCCCCCCCCCGGCGCCCCGGGGCGGGGCCCCGCCCGCTGTCGGCCGCCTGGGGGGA